>CAYSBB010000043.1:0-9934 GCA_964429205.1 uncultured Erysipelothrix sp. | reverse complement strand
TAAGAAAACCTCGGGCAGAGTTCGCCCGAGGACTCTTTATTATCTGCTAACCTTTTTATTTTTGTGTTCTATTTTCATATACGATACCCGTGTGACTTACAAAGTATTCGGGTATCATTTCACCATCGCATTCTTCACAATTAAATCTTGGTGGATCCGATGGATTCCCACCATCTAGGAAGTCAAAATGTTCAACAACTTCCGTAGGAATCAATTCTTCTTTACCACATTGTAAACATATAAAGTTCACGTTCTCGTTGTTCAATGCTTTCTTTGAGCGATTGCCAGTTGAACCGAAGTTTTTTAAAAGTCTTTTGGTCTGTTTGTTCTTTTTTAATTTTGTACGCTTCTTCTTCAAGATGTTTAATCTCCCTCTTTAGATATTCATGGGCTTGTCTATCGTTCGCATAAACAACCTTTAATCGTCCATTTTTGGGCGCAACTGTCCCCTTGAACTCATAGTAGTTGCCACAATGCATACATTTTAAAGGGTCTTCTTTGAAACGTTCGATTATTCGCTCTCTCCACGACTTCGGTTTAATCATTTCTTTCGCATTAAAGAGAAGCTTTTTAACCTTTTCTTGAAAGACAATCACAATTTTCTTAGAAAGTGTCTTTATTCGTCGGCTATACAGTCCATAATGACGCACCATCTTAAAGTCTTTTTCTGGGATATGACGAACTAATGACAAGATTATTTTGTTCGTGTAGAAATTCATTGTAAATTGTAATATTCATCTTATGTCCACCATAATCCTTCCAGTGTTTCCTCAATTAAAAGACCTTGTAAGTTCTTGACTGCTTTTGAAAACCCTTCTTCAACTGACATTAAGGGATCTTCATGCTCAATGCTGATGATATAGTCATAACCATACATTTTTAAATGACTGATGATATCTGACCATACTTTTAAATCATGACCATAACCGACAGTTCTGAATGTCCAAGCTCGTGTTTTCACATCGCCATAATCTTGCATATCTGTCAGACCATACATATTGATGTTATCTTGATCCAAGTAGATGTCTTTTGCGTGTACATGGAAAATGGCATCGTCTAAAAGTTTAATGGCTGCGACTGGATCAATGCCTTGCCACCAAAGGTGTGATGGATCAAAGTTGACGCCAATATGTTTGGAGGTGTTTCTTCTGAGTTTTAAAATGGTATAGGGCGTGTGTGCAGAAAAGCCACCGTGAAGTTCAATCGCAACCTTTACATGTAAATCTTCCGCAAGTGTTCCAATCTCTTTCCAGTAAGGAATGATTTTTGTTTCCCACTGCCAATCATAAACTGATTTGTATTCTGTGGGCCATGGGATGATGGGCCAGTTTGGATATGTGGCATCATCACTGTCTCCTGGAATACCAGAAAATGTATTCACAACAGGGACATTCATCAAAGATGCAAGCTTCATCGTTTTTCGCAGTGTTTCATCAGCTAGTTTTGCCTCTTCTTTGTTGGGGGAAAGCGGGTTATTGTGGCATGAAAATGCTGAAACCACAATACCATGGGCATCGAGTTTTTCTTGCATTTCTTTTCTTAAAGATGCATCTTCTAAAAGTGCATCCATATCACAGTGATGATTTCCAGGGTTCCCACCTGTTCCAAGTTCCACTGCTTTTAAGCCATGTTTTGAAACTGTTTCTAACAGCTCATCAAAGGTTAAATGTGAAAATAAAGGGGTAAATACGCCAAGTTTCATGAGTTCCTCCTAAAGTGTGATTGCTTGTTTTGTTTTACTTGATAGATAAATTGCATCCAAAATCTCTGTAACGACTTTGGCTTGGTAAGGACATACGACTGGTTTTGTGTCATTTTCAATGGCTTCAATCCATGCTTTGGCTTCTTTGTAGCCAATGTCTTCTTTCGCACCATCATAAAAATCTACACCACCAATTTCAAAGTTAATGTTTTTCTCAAACAGTGCCCCATCTTCTTCTCCATTTAAAGTGAGGCCATCGTGCATATCTGCACCCATCTTAGAACCATAAAGTTCTGTTTTGGCTTCTCCCTCAAATCGTGTGTTTAAAGCCCAGCTGGCTTCTAAAAAAATACTGGCACCATTTTCCATAGTGATATAACCAAAAGCACTGTCTTCTACTTTAAACTTTTCTGGATCCCATGGACCCCAAGCGTTTGCGGCTTCTTTTGTGGGTGAGAGTTCATGATAAACATTGCCCACAACCGTTTTTGGTTTATAGTTATCCATCATCCAAAGGGTTAAATCTAAAGCATGGGTTCCAATATCAATTAAAGGACCCCCGCCTTGTTTTTCTTCATCTAAGAAAACACCCCATGTAGGGACCGCACGACGTCTGATGGCTTTTGCTTTTGACATGTAGATGTTTCCCAAAGCACCTTTTTGTGTTTGCTTATAAAGAAACTGTGCATCTGATCTGAATCTATTTTGATAACCAATGGTAAGTTTCTTCTTTGTTTTTTCCATGATATCTAGCATGGCTTGTGCTTCTTCACCGTTGATGGCCATCGGTTTTTCACACATCACATGCTTATCACTTTCCATGGCCGCAATAGAAATGGTGGCATGGGTGTTATTGGGTGTTAAGACGTGCACCACATCTAAATCAAGCGCTAAAAGTTCCTTATAGTCTATAAAGATTTGTGCATCTTCTGTACCATATTCTTTCTTTGCTTTTTCAGCACGTTCTAATTCTAAATCGCAAAATGCGACCATTTCAACTTGTGGCAACTTTTTTAAGCTGGGTAAGTGCTTTCCAAAAGCAATCCCGCCACATCCTATAATTCCAACTTTAATCATCTGTTTGAGTCTCCTTTTTCTTTTGCATTTCTTTTCTATATTGTAAGGGTGATGTATGCATTGTTTCCTTAAACACATGGTGAAATCTCTTTGTGGATTGAAAGCCTGATTCAAAGGCGACTTCATCCATCGCACCATCGGTTGTGATGAGTAACCACTTCGCTTGATTTAAACGATAGTCATTCACAAAGTGCATGACACTTTGCCCTGTCATCGCTTTAAAAAAGCGTGTGAGATAGTGTTTGTTGTAGCCAACCTCTTTCGCAATATCATCCAGTGTAACATCACTTTGGTAGTGCGCTTCAATGTAATCATAAATCTCTTTGAGTTTATCAAGACGCTGAAGGGATTTTCTTTTGGATTTCTTTGTGTTGAGTGGAATCTTTTCATCATAGAGTTGTAAGACAAACTTTGATGCTTTATTTAAAAGTCTTATTTCTCTTAAATCATCATAAGTCCCAAAGGCTTCTTGAATTTCTAACATGTTTTCATGAAATGCATGACGCAGTTTCTTGGGCCAATTCTTTGTTTGTAAGTCTAAATCTTCCAAATGATTCTCAAGTTCAACCATAGACTTTTCTTGATAAATACTTTTAAATAAAGTCTTGGGCATAAATTGCACCACAAGTCGCACACTTTTTGGTGCTGCTATAAAACTGTGGACTTCACCGGGTTTGATGATCATAGATTCACCTTCATTTAAATGATAGACTTCATGATTGACTTCTAAACTTACAATCCCAAAAAGTGCAAAGACCACTTCAATGGCATCATGCCAGTGTCCTTGAACCCAAACGCCCCCTTCATGTAGATAGACTTGCATTCCTACTTGTGGATCGATTTCTGGTTTTTCATTAAATGCTGAACTTGCATAAGACATGACATCACCTTCTCCTTTATCTTACTTGAGTGATTTGGGGATGTCTTCCCAATATTTGCGAAGAAACTCCCGTTTATTGACATTATAAGAAAAGATATTTTCTTGTGATAGGTCAAAGTGCACAAAAAAAGAACCCAAGTAAGATTACTTAAGTTCTCATGTTTTCTTATGCGTAAGGGCGAACGCCACCAATCAGACCGCTCACTGCGTAAATACTGATGGTTTCAACACTGCGTCCTGCATAGGGTGAGTGGATCATACGTCCACCACCAATATAAATACCCACATGACCATAATACGTCACGATATCACCAGGTTGTAAGTTTGAAACACTGACTTGTGTATAGCCTGAGTTTCTTTGTCCACTGGAGCTTGAGGTAATGTTATAACCAAAGCGTGAGTAAACATAGCTTGTAAAGCCTGAACAGTCAAAGCCTGTTGCAGGGGATGTACCGTAGGCACGATAAGGGATTCCAATATATTTTCTCGCTTCAGCAACAATGGATGCACCAAGACTGCCATTATAAGCAGGTGCAGGTCTTTCCTTTGTTCCTTTTGTGGTAATTTGCGTTACAGGTTCAAGTGTGACTGTTTCTTTTTTGACTGTTTTTGATTCAACTTTTCCATTGATCAGTTTGATTTCAGTCACAATTTCTTTTTCACCTTCAACACCTTTTGTGGTTATTTTTGAAGTGTCATTATACATACTTGAATCTTCTTTAGTTTCTTTATCAAAGGGAATGCTTTCAGTGGTTGTTTCTTGAACCGTTGCGACAACATCTAAAGGCATTTTTGCGATAGATGATAAAGATGTATCACTTTGTAAGGAAATGGTTCTGACTTGAGGTGTCGTAGAGACGGCCACTGCTTCAACACGTGGGCTTGCATCTTTTTTCTCATTTGGATTTAAAACAAGACTTGCGATTTCTTTATCATAAATACGATTTACGGAAACGTTGTCTTCAATAATTTCAACGGCTTGCGCAAAACTTAAGTCTTCAAGTTTCACATCGTATTCAATATTTTCTAATACTTCTTTCTTTAAATCTTCTAAAACATCTTTTGCTTCTTGTTCACTGGCAAGCGCAATCGCATTTTCTTCATCGACTGTTAAGATGAATGCAGGTTTATAGACATTTAATTTTGGCATTAAATGAGAAACGAGGGCTTCTATCTCAACCACTTCATGTGATCTTATTTTTTCACTTGTGATTTCATCTTCAAAGAAGGCTGTTTCACCATAGTAGTTTTGAATATTTTCTTGAAGTAGAACTCTTGCTTCTTCAATTTGACTTTGGTTTTTTACAGAGGCGATGGTTTCGCCATTGATTTTTACTTGATACGCAAAACCATGTTGGTATACAAAGTAAGAAATTGTTGCCAGGGCAATAACGCCAAGTGATAGATATTTAAAGTTTAAATTTAATGTGATGAGTCTTCCAAAAGCTTTTTTGAAAAACGATTTTGTTTTGTGTTTCGATATCATAAAATTCCTCCACGACGTCCTAAGGATATCAATCCTACACTTCTTTTACAACGTCCTTTGGTAAAAGTTTAGTGAAAGTTTGTGAAGATAACGTAAAAAGACCCCTTTTTAGGCCCATTTTGTATGTATGGTATAATATATGTATAAAAGAAGGAGGATGTTTATGTCTAAGGTAAAACCAGAAAAATTGACACTTTTGGATCGAAAAGAACATCAAAGTTTGCATGATTTTGCGCAAAGTTTAGAAACCATTGCGGCAAGATTGAAGGAAGATGCACGTGTTACTTTCAAAGAAGGTGACAAGGATACCATTATCAATCCTAACACTTCTGTGAAGGTTGAATATAAGTATGTCACCCAAGGTTCAAAACATAAATTTGAGATTGAATTGAAGTGGGATGATGAAGCACCTGAAGATTTCACCATTCAATAAAAGCATATAAAAGGATAAGTTTTTGATTTAACTTATCCTTTTATATGCTTTTAATCGCGCCAGTAATTGTTTGCGGCTGCGATTGTTTGGTAATTAATTGCAATCACCTGGGAAGCAAGTGTGAGGCTGTCTGCATTGTTCGCATAATCTTCACGAAGTCTTGCTTTTACTTCAGGATCTGATTGAATATATCCTACGCCTTTACGTGATAAGGTAATGGCGAGTTCGAATCCTTCCTGTGGTGTTTTTGTAATTAAACTATCTAGCCATAAGTCCATAATAGTACCTCCCTTGTAGTATTATTATATGCCTCTTTATTTTGATAGTCTAAGCGTTTGCATTATTTTTGTATGATGCGTGCTGGAGAGCCCACAGCTGTCGCATTTTCAGGAACATCTATGAGTACAACACTGCCTGCACCAATTTTGGCATTTCTCCCTATGGTAATAGGCCCTAAAATGGTGGCACCTGCCCCCACAGTCACGCCTTCTTCAAGTTTTGGATGGCGTCTTTTTTCTACTTCTTTTCCAACACCACCCAAAGTCACCCCATGATAAAGCGTCACATTATCTTCAAGTATGACTGTTTCCCCAACCACAACACCCATGCCATGATCAATAAACAATCCTTGTCCTATTTTTGCACCGGGGTGTAAATCAATCCCTGTGATTTTTCTTGCGCGTAAAGATACAATACTTGAAAGAAAGTGATGTTCTTTTAGGTACAGTTTTCGTGCAAGATGATGGTAGACTTGAACTTTCGTGCTTGGATAAAATAAAGTGGCCCATTTGCTTTTGGCAGATGGGTCTTTATTTAGAATCGTTCGCATTGAGTTTTTAATCACTTGAATCATGTTAATCTTCCTTATTAAATAAATCTGTTGAGAGATAACGCTCACCTGTATCCGGTAATACGGTGACCACTGTCTTTCCTTTTCCTAACTTTTTTGCAATTTTTAAAGCACCCGCAAGATTGGCACCTGATGAAACGCCCGCAAAGATACCTTCTTGTGTGGCGAGTTTTCTTGCCATTTCATAGGCTTCTTCATTGGTAATGCGTAATACATCATCAATCACATTTTGATTTAAAATCTCTGGAATGAAGTTTGCGCCCATGCCTTGAAGTTTATGAGGTCCTGCCGTCCCTTTAGAGATGAGTGGTGAGCTTTCTGGCTCTAATGCAATGATTTGTATGTCATTATTGTATGACTTAAGTTTACGCCCTGTACCGCTGATGGTACCACCGGTTCCAACACCTGCCACAAATGCATCCAGTTTGCCATCTAAGGATTCATAGATTTCTTCTGCCGTTGTTTCTAAGTGTGCTATGAGGTTATTTTCATTGGCGAATTGGTTTGGCATGAAGTAGCCTTCTTCTTCTACATATTTTATAGCAACATCAACTGAACCTTGTGTTCCTAAGTCTTTGTTGGTGAGAATGATCTTTGCGCCAAATGCTTCCATGATGCTTCTTCTTTCAAGGCTCATGGTTTCTGACATGACAAGAATTACTTCATATCCACGTGCTGCACCAATCATGGCCATTGCGATACCGGTGTTGCCACTGGTGGGTTCAATGATGGTGTCTCCTTTTTTGAGAAGTCCTTCTTTTTCAGCTGCATCAAGAATATAAAGTGCGGCGCGGTCTTTCACACTGAAAGATGGGTTGAAGCTTTCTACTTTGACATAAATGTCTGCCATATCATCTGATGGGATGTTGTTTAATTTCACCAGGGGTGTGTTTCCAATTGTTTGTGTTATATCTTTATAAATCATTTTTGATCTCCTTCTTTCTAAAAATATAAAAACCTTCTACCTCTTGTATATCAAAAAAATATACGTACAGAGGCAAAAGGTTGTTTCGCGGTTCCACTCTGCTTAAAGTTTTCACTTTTAGCTCATTAGACACTAACATGTCTTTGTTCTGTAACGGGAACACCCGAAGTAGTCTACTGTAATTTCGATACTTTGCTTGGTGGGGCACTTCAATAAGTGATATATAGAATCATCTCACCGCTTGATTCTTCTCTTGGATATATCTGGCTTATTTACTTTTCCACTTCTTCGCATTTATTATACAAATATAATTATAACACAAATTTTTATCGAATGGCTTTTAATGCATTTGACCATAAGACAACTTCGTCAAACATTTGTTTTACGTTTGCTTCATGGTAGTCATGGGGTTTGAATTCGCTCATGTTTTCAAAGTCTGCCATGAGTGAGAATGTTACAGCTGTTCTAACATCTGCTACTGATAATTCACCAAGGATGAGTCTCATGTTTTCGTGTGCTCTTGTACCACCTAAACTTCCGTATCCTACAAATCCGGCCGCTTTGTTTGCGACTTCTGGTTTTAAGTAGTCAGTTGCGTTTTTTAAGCCGCCCCCTACTGTATGGTTGTATTCTGGAGTAATGAAGATATAACCATCAAATGAAGCCATTTTTTCTGACCAGTTTTTAATGTGTGTATCAGCATCTTCTGCTCTATAGTCTGATCCTAATAGTGGTAGGTTATAATCTCTTAAGTCTACAAGTTCATAGTTTGCATCATCGCGTTTTGAAGCATAGTCCATAATCCATGCGGCAACTTTACTTCCGTTATTTTCTGCTCTTGTACTTCCTTGAATAATTCCAATATTTAATTTTGCTGTCATCTTAATTCCCTCTTTCTTCTTTGACATATTCAATCTTCACCAAGACACCATTTGGGTCCAATACGCCATCTTCTTTAAGTTCGAAGTGGTGGTCATGAAGTTTTGAAATAATAAAATCTTTTTCTATTTCTGTACTGACGTGAATTGTAAAAGATTTAAGACCTGTGGTCTTATCGGATGCTTTTTGAATGTGTCTTCCAAGCCATCCATTAAATGCAATGTGATGATGGTATTTTCCATCAGATAAGAAATATGCTGCTGGTAACTCACTGACTAAGTCAAAGCCAATGCTGTCTTTATAGAAAAGTTCATTGTCTTGTAAATTTTTGACTTGTAAATGAATGTGTCCCACTTGTGTATCATCGGGTAAGGTTTTAAACTCGTGTGTTGTTAAATTGAGTAACTTCTCAAAATCAACCGCAACAGTTGCCATTTCAACCAAATTGGTTTTCCAAGTCCAAGTTTCTGGATCTCGATCTGCATATACTTCAATCCCATTTCCTTCTGGATCATCAAAGTACATGGCTTCTGATACATAGTGATCACCTGCCCCAAACTCAACTTTATGCTTCATTAAATGAAAAACAAAGTTCGCAAGATCTGCCTGAGTGGGTAAAAGGTATGCTGCATGATACAAACCTTCAGTACGTGCTTGTATTTCATATGCATCATTTTGTTCTAAAGTTAAAAGCGTTTTTGTCTTTGTACCTAAAATGGCTTTGGTTTCACTTTGTTCAAGAATTACCATCCCCATGATTTCAGTATAAAAATCAAGCATTTTGTTTAAATCTTTAACTTTAAGTGTTAAATCTTTTATGTGCATTATGTTCTGTTCATGAAAATTCATCGTTTCACCTCCTGCACTTACTTTACGATAGTTACTATATTACAGTAATAAGCTTGTGTCAACCAAGTTGCTTATGCATTGTAATTAACTTTTTTAATTGAATGTTCTATAATGGTACTACAGTTAAGGAGGTGCCCGTATGGAAACAACAATGTGCCCTAAATTTGAAAAAGCTATGGAGATTATTTCTCAACGTTGGGTTGCTTTGATTATTTATCATTTACTTGATGAACCTAAACGTTTTAATTCGCTTGAAGATGCCATTGGTATCAGTGCGCGCGTCTTATCAGAACGACTTAAAATACTTGAAAAAGAAGGGATTGTGCTCAGAAACGTTTATGCTGAGACACCGGTAAGAATTGAGTATACTTTAACCACCCAAGGGAAAGCTTTACGTCCCATGCTAGGTGATTTGGAAAAGTGGGCTGATACTTGGATCAAGCTTGAAGATTTAGAAAAAGGAGCCTAGACTCCTTTTCATTTTAAAATATTATTAAGCACAACGGCTTGATTATGTGTTTCATTTTTAGCGCCATATAAAAGCGTGATGTGTTTATGATTTTTTGTTAAGCTTTGGAGTTTTTCCAAGGCTTCTTTTTGTTTGCCACTTTGAAGTTCTTTTTGATACTTCTTCTCAAATTCATCAAACTTATCATCTTCATGATTGAACCACTTTCTCAGTTCAGTTGAAGGTCCAATTTCTTTCAGCCATTCATCAAGTTTGGCCTTTTCTTTTGAAATGCCACGGGGCCATACACGATCTACCAAAACTCTAAACCCATCTTGATCCGATGCATCTTCATAGATTCTCTTAATTGAAACTGACATTGTATCCCTTCTTTCTATCTTTATT
>CAYSBB010000042.1:5350-10007 GCA_964429205.1 uncultured Erysipelothrix sp. | reverse complement strand
GCCTTCCCTAAACCAAGAGTCAAACCAACAATATTGAAAGTTGAGAAAGTACTCTTAGATAAGGATGGCAATACTTTAGACCTTGCAGATGATACGCTCCAAAGAACATATAACTATTCTATTACCAATGGTACTGGAAATAGTGATATTACAAATGGCATTACAACAACGCATCATTACTATGTCTTACATGGTTACATTACGCGTACGATTACAGAAACATCCATCACAAATGATGATATCGGTAGATTCATTAGAAATATCGATTACACATTAGAAGATGGCACAACAACACATATTGATCATGGAAACTTTAAACTAGAACCTCAATCTGGTATGAATACGATCACACTCATCAATAAAGAAACTGATAAAGATTATGAATTTGATGTATCCAAACTAGTTGAAGGTGAAGAGTTTAATGGTCAAAGTGACCTCTATGCTGAAAAAGGTGAAACACTCACCTATGACATTTCAATCGCAAATACTTCAGGTGTCTTTGTCCGTAATGTACACATTCAAGATACACTCGAAGATATTATTGATCATGTAGATACATCAGGAACCACCTTTATATTTAAGAGAAATGGTGTTGTTGATAGTAGCATCAACTCCCTTCAAATGTTAATTGATGGTATTGATACTTACATGGCTTCAAATGATTCAATCAACATTACATTTGATGTAGTCGTTAGAGACGATACAACTTTACCTAAATCATTGGATAATAGAGTTTACGTAAATAAAGACTACGATGATGCTGATATTGAAACTGGTGAAGCAGATATTAGCTTTACTAAATCTGTAACAGATGGTAATGACAATATCGCCCTTGCAGGTGAATCACTCCATTACACCATTTCTATTACAAATGATGGTAACGTTGCAAAACGTGACTTGTTTGTTCAAGATGAATTAACCGAGCTATTACCAAATATTAATGGTATCAGTGGTGTAAACATGTTAGTTGGAACTGAAACAAAACCACTTCAAAACTTAGTTGATGGTATGAGTGTTAATGTTCCCGCAAACAGTACATTAAACATTACATTTACCGTTACATTAAAAACAGGCTTTAAAGCAGATGAAATAACAAGAATCACCAATACAGTTATTGTAGGTGAAGATGAAACTGATGCTCATATTGATACTGCTTATGCCAAGATTATTGCAGACAAATCTGTAAGTGATAGAAATGGCAACGGTAAAGCCGAACCTGGTGAAGAATTAGACTACACCATTAGAATTAAAAACATCGGTAACTATAAGAAAACTGACCTCTTTGTTCAAGATACATTGTCACAACTCATTCCTTATATTGAGGATACAACGGGAACGTCAATGACAGTCGGTTCAGCACCTATGTTACTGAGTGATTTAATTGATGGTATTGAAATTGATTTAGATCCTGGCGAAGAAATCTTAATTAAATTTACAGTTACAGTACAACAAGGTATCGACCTTGAGGAAGTAACTGAACTCTACAATATCGCAACGGTTGGTGAATTAACACCTGACGAAGAAATTGAAACAGGTAAACCAATTATTGGTATCACTAAATCAGTTACAGATGGTAATAACAATATTGCTGAAGCTGGTGAAACACTAGACTATACAATCGTAATTACCAATACTGGAAATGCGAAGAAGTTAGATTTATTTGTAAGAGATGATTTATCAGACTTAATTGGACATATTGATTCTATAGAAGGAAGCAAAATGTTAGTTAATGGCGATGAAAAAGACCTTACTGACCTCAAAAACGGATTCTACATCGATGAATTAGCACCAAATCAAACAGTCACAATTACTTTCTCTGTCACTGTAAAAGAAGGCTTTGATGCAGATGATAAAACTTCATTTGTAAACATAGCTTACGCTGGTGATCAATCAGACGATGCTACAATTCCTACAGGAAAACCTAAGATTTCCGGAAGCAAAGTCGTAACCGACGCATCTGGTGATGAAATCGCTGAAAAAGGCGAAGAACTCACCTATACAATTACTGCCACAAACAGTGGAAATGTTGCTAAGGCATTCTTTATTAAAGATACACTCAGCGACTTAGAAGACCACGTTGAAGATCTTACAAATGCTAAGATGACAGTAAATGGTGTTGAAAAAGATCTCAGTGAATTAAGAGATGGCTATCCAGTCACTTTAGCAGCTGACCAATCCGTAGAAATCATCTTCAAAGTCACCGTCAGAAATGACCTCGATTTAACTGAAGTTGAAGAACTACGAAACATCGCATTCATTGACGATGAAGAAAACCCAGCAGATATTCCAACTGGAGAACCTAAATTATCAATCGTTAAATCTGTACGTGATACAAACGAAAACGACCGTGCTGAAGCTGGAGAAAACCTCCACTACACAATCACAGTTGCTAATGATGGAAATGTAGATCTTAAAGATGTTCACATCAAAGATACACTTGACCAATTTAAAGCACATATTGCAAATATTGGTACAGCTACAATCACTTATGGAAGTACAACACGACCACTACAAGATTTAATTGATGGATTCAACATTGATTTAGATGCAGAAACATCAATCACATTCACATTCACACTCAAAGTAAATGATGACTTTGATGCCGATGATCTCGCATTCTTTAAAAATACCGCTTATGCTGATGATCTATCAGACACCGCAACCATTTTAACTGGTAAGGCAGTCATCTCAGGATCTAAAGAAGTCCTAGACGACAACAACGATACATTTGCAGAAGCTGGAGAACTCTTACACTATACAATCACTGCCACAAACAGTGGATCAGTCACCAAGACATTTGAAATTAAAGATGATCTTGCTGAACTTCTACCACATATTGATGATATTGATGGACTCATGATGGAAGTGAATGGTGTAGAAGAGCCACTATCCAATCTCGTAAACGGATTTAATGTCACATTACTTGCAGGAAAATCAGTCACAATTAACTTCACAGTTAAGGTTGATGATGATTTGGATACTGATCAAGTTAAACGACTTGAAAATACAGTAATCATTGACAAAGAAGAATACGAAGAAGATATTCCAACAGGTAAACCAAATATCGAAGCTGATAAATCAGTCTTAGACGATAATGAAAACGGATTTGCCGAAGCTGGAGAACTCTTACACTATACAATTACCATTGAAAACACTGGTGAAGTAGTAAAATTAGGTATCCTAGTTAAAGATACACTCTCAGATTTAGAACCATACATTGTACCAATTACAGATGAAACCATGTTAGTTGATGGAGAAACAAAACTCCTACAAGACTTAATCGATGGATTCCCATTAGATATTGAAGCTGGCGAACTCATCACAATCACCTTCACAGTTAAGGTTAGAGATGAATTTGATGCAGACGATATTGAAGTGTTAAAAAACATTGCATGGATCGATGGTGAAGAACCAGGAACTGAAATTCCTACCGGTAAACCAGTCATCGAAGCTGACAAATCAGTCTTAGATGATAACAGAAATGAACATGCTGAAGCTGGAGAACTCCTCCATTACACAATCACCGCAACCAATACAGGAAATGTAAAACATAGAGGACTCTTTATTCAAGATACACTCGAAGGATTACTACCCTACATTGATGAAATTGATGATGTGAAGATGCAAGTTAACGGAGTCGAAAGACCACTTCAAGACTTAATTGATGGATTTACTGAAGAATTAGATGTTGAAGAAACACTCACCATTACCTTCACAGTTAAAGTACAAGATGAATTCGATGCAGATGATGTCGATTCACTCCATAACTTAGCCGTTGTTGGTGATGAAAAACCTGAAACTGAAATTCCTACCGGTAAACCAGTCATCGAAGCTGATAAGTCAGTCTTAGATGAAAACGAAAATAGACATGCTGAAGCTGGCGAACACCTCCATTACACAATCACTGCCACAAATAAAGGAAATGTAAAACATAGAGGACTCTTTATTCAAGATACACTCGAAGGATTACTCCCCTACATTGATGAAATTGATGATGTTGTGATGGAAGTGAACGGAGTCGAAAGACCACTTCAAGACTTAATTGATGGATTTACTGAAGAATTAGATGTTGAAGAAACACTCACCATTACCTTCACAGTTAAAGTACAAGATGAATTCGATGCAGATGATGTCGATTCACTCCATAACTTAGCCGTTGTTGGTGATGAAAAACCTGAAACTGAAATTCCTACCGGTAAACCAGTCATCGAAGCTGACAAATCAGTCTTAGATGATAACAGAAATGAACATGCTGAAGCTGGAGAACTCCTCCATTACACAATCACCGCAACCAATACAGGAAATGTAAAACATAGAGGACTCTTTATTCAAGATACACTCGAAGGATTACTACCCTACATTGATGAAATTGATGATGTGAAGATGCAAGTTAACGGAGTCGAAAGACCACTTCAAGACTTAATTGATGGATTTACTGAAGAATTAGATGTTGAAGAAACACTCACCATTACCTTCACAGTTAAAGTACAAGATGAATTCGATGCAGATGATGTCGATTCACTCCATAACTTAGCCGTTGTTGGTGATGAAAAACCTGAAACTGAAATTCCTACCGGTAAACCAGTCATCGAAGCTGATAAGTCAGTCTTAGATGAAAACGAAAATAGACATGCAGAAGCTGGCGAAAGTCTCCATT
>CAYSBB010000042.1:0-5250 GCA_964429205.1 uncultured Erysipelothrix sp. | reverse complement strand
TCAGTCTTAGATGAAAACGAAAATAGACATGCAGAAGCTGGCGAAAGTCTCCATTACACAATCACTGCCACAAATAAAGGAAACGTAAAACATAGAGGACTCTTCATTCAAGATACACTCGAAGGATTACTCCCTTACATTGATGAAATTGATGATGTGATGATGGATGTTAACGGTGAAGCAAGACCACTTCAAGATTTAATTGATGGATTTACTGAAGAACTTGATGTTGAAGCAATGATCACTATTACCTTCACAGTTAGAGTTAGAGATGACTTTGATGCAGATGACATTGAAATACTCCATAACTTGGCCGTGGTTGGTGATGAAAAACCTGAAACTGAAATTCCTACCGGTAAACCAGTCATCGATGCTGATAAGTCAGTCTTAGATGAAAACGAAAATGGTCATGCAGAAGCTGGAGAAACCCTCTTCTACACAATTACCATTACAAACAGTGGTAATGTCGCTCATAAAGGACTCTTTGTTCAGGATACACTTGATGGACTTCTTCCATATATTGATGATATTGATGAGCTCCTCATGAAAGTTGATGAAGACTTAAGACCGCTTCAAGAACTCGTGGATGGATTCGTATTAGAAATTGATGAAGAAAGTACAATCACCATTACCTTCACAGTGAAAGTAAGAGACGACTTTGATGCAGATGATATCGAAGTACTCTATAACTTAGCCGTGGTTGGTGATGAAGAACCTGACACAGAAATTCCTACAGGAAAACCAATTATTGAAGCCGAAAAATTCGTAAGTGATGATAATGAAAATGGCCACGCAGAAGCTGGCGAACACCTCCACTACACAATCACAGCACGCAACTTAGGAAATGTCGCACACGAGAAACTCTTGATTCAAGATAAACTCGAAGGACTCCTTCCCTATATTGATGATATTGCTGATGTGATGATGGATGTTAACGGTGAAGCAAAACCACTTCAAGATCTCATAAATGGATTTGAAGAAAGACTCGAAGTTGAAGGATCACTAGAAATTACCTTCACAGTGAAAGTAAGAGATGACTTTGATGCAGATGATATTGAAGTACTCTACAACTTAGCTGTAGTGGGTGATGAAGATCCAGATACAGAGATTCCTACAGGTAAACCAGTCATTGATGCTATGAAGTTAGTTGAAGATGACAATGGTGATGGTTATGCAGAAGCAGGAGAATTCCTACATTACACAATCACAGCTCACAACTTAGGAAACGTAGCGCACGAATCACTCTTGATTCAAGATACACTCGAAGGACTACTCCCCTATATTGATGATATTGATGAAGTCATGATGGATATCAACGGTGAAGCAAGACCACTTCAAGAACTTATTGATGGATTTACCTTAAGATTAGATGTTAAAGGCTCACTAGAAATTACCTTCACAGTGAAAGTGAAAGAAGATTTTGATGCACTTGATGTTGAAGTACTCACAAACTTAGCCGTGATTGGTGATGAAGAACCTGAAGCAGAAATTCCAACAGGTAGAACCGATCTTGCGATCGCTAAAGAAGTTGCAGATACCAACGGTAACATGGCAGCAGAACTTGGCGAAACACTACACTACACAATCTTAGTAACAAATAATGGTAAAGTAACAAAACATGGAGTCTTAATTAAAGATTCACTTGAATTCTTACTTCCATATATTGATGATATCGATGGTGTGATGATGCTTGTCAATGGCGAAGAAAGACCACTACAAGACCTCGTAGCAGGATTCTTAATCGATGTTGAAGGCGAAGGACGCGTATTGATCACATTTGAAGTTAAAGTAAAAGATGAGTTAGGTGCAGAAATTGATGTTCGCTCACTCATTAATACAGCTTATGCAAACGACCTCAACGCAACAGCTGAAATAACACTTCAAGTTTCATTTGCGGCAATTATCGACCCTGAACCAAAACCAAAAGATGAGCCAGTGCCAAAACCAGCACCAGAGGTAAAAGCTGACAGATTGCCACTCACAGGATATGTAAGTCTAACCATGATGTTAGCGAACACATTCATAATCTTAGGATTTGTATTCGCAGTTCTTAAGAAAAAACGTGAAGAAGCATAGTCAGTAACGATTAAGGCGTTTTGAAAAAAGCGCCTTTTTCATTTGGTATTGTGAATCACTTGATATTTTATGATGAGCATGTCAAAATAAGATGAATTATGAAGTGAGGAATATCAATGAATCAAAATTTTTGGAAAAACTTACCCAAACCATTCTTTATTTTGGCACCCATGGAAGATGTCACAGATATTGTCTTTAGAAAAGTCATCGCAAATGCCGCAAGGCCAGATGTCTTTTTTACTGAATTCACCAATACTGAAGGTTTCAACCATGATGAGCACTTAGCGGCCACACGCGGACGCCTATTCTTTGAAGAAGATGAAGGCCCAATCGTAGCGCACATTTGGGGAGATGAACCAGAACTCTTTGAAAAAACAGCCTACAGACTCAAAGAGATGGGTTATGATGGCATTGACTTGAATATGGGATGTCCTGCACCCAATGTCTTTAAACATGGACGCGGTGCGGGTTTAATTCTAAGACCAGAAGTCGCCGCATCTTTAATTCAAGCCACAAAAAAAGCAGGCCTTCCAGTCAGTGTAAAAACAAGACTGGGCCACGCTAAAGTTGATGAATATAAAGACTGGATCACACACCTTCTCAAACAAGACATCACAAACCTATCCATTCACCTTCGTACGAAAGTAGAAATGAGTAAATATCCAGCACACTATGAGCTCATTCCAGACATATTAAAGATAAGAGATGAGATTGCACCTGAGACACTTATCACACTCAATGGCGATATCGAAGATTATCAGCACGGTATGAAACTCATTGAAGAAACAGGCGCAGATGGTATCATGATTGGACGCGGTGTCTTCCATAATCCTTATGCCTTTGATAAAGAAGGCAAAGTACCCACCCCAAAAGAGCTCATCGATCTATTAAGAACACACTTAGATTATGTCGATCATTATGTAAAAATAGAACCCAACTTAAAAAAACCGCTCCAACGTTTCTTTAAAATATATATTAAAGAAATGAAAGGTGCTAATAAACTACGCACTGATCTGATGAACACCAAAACAACAGATGAAGTAAGAATACTCCTTGATGCATTTGAATCTAAAAACACGCTTTAGTAAGCGTGTTTTTTTAACTTAAATTTGCTTGAACCAATTGATAATAACGACCCTTTAAAGCCATCAATTCATCATGGTTTCCTTTTTCTTCAATACCACCTTGACCCATATAAAAGATGACATCCGCATCTTTAATGGTTGAGAGTCTATGTGCAATGATAAAAGATGTCTTATCCTTCATCATATAATCCAGTCCCTTTTGAACCAGCATCTCTGTCACAGTATCAATGGAAGAAGTTGCTTCATCAAGAATTAAAATCTTAGGCTCTTGAATCATTGTTCTAGCCATTGCAATGAGCTGTTTTTGACCTTGAGAGAGTAAGTCACTTTGATTTGACACAACCGTATCATACCCATCTTCAAATTTCATAATAAAATCGTGAATAGAAAGTGCCTTGGTTACCTTCTGAATGGTTTCATCAGATGTTTCAAAATTACCATAGCGAATGTTGTCGCGAATCGACATATTAAAGATATAAGAATCTTGCATCATGATGCCCATGTTTTTTCGAAGTGAAGCCAAAGTAACATCTTTAATATCTTTGCTATCAATATAAATATGACCTTCTTGATTGTCATAAAAACGAGACAATAAGTTTACAATGGTTGTTTTTCCAGCGCCTGTTGCCCCAACAATCGCAACTTTTTCACCAGGATTTACTTTAAAATTAATGTCTTCAAATACTTTGTGATGTTCATCATAACCAAATGAAACATTTTGATACACCACTTCACCCTTAACATCTTCTAAGATTATCGCATCTTCTTTATCCGCAATTTGAAGGGGCTCATCCAGTGTTTCAAAGATTCTTTCCAGATAAGAAATTGCCGTCACGAAACTGTTAAAAATATTCGCAATGTTTAAAATAGGATTCCAAAACCTTAAGGCATAGGTCCCCATCGCTAAGATGACCCCTAAAGTAATCGCACTTGAATCAATTACTAATAAACCAATACCATAAATCGCCATGGTAATAATATTCATCAAGTTATCCACCACAAATGGAAACAAAGCATTGAGGCGCACTGCTTTAATCCAAGATGTTTTATAAGCATCAGATAAATTAGAAAATATCTCTAAGTTACGCGGTTCACGATTATAGATTTGTGTCACTTCAATGCCATTAATGCTCTCTTGAAGATAAGCATTGGTGTTGGATGACTTATTGGATAAATCCTGCCAAGCTTTTCTTTGTTTGGACCTTACAAGAAAGATCACAAGAAAGCCAAAAGGCACACCACTTAAAATAACCCAGGAAAGTGTTGCATTTACATAAAACATAAAGGCTAAAATAATGAAGACGTTGATAAATTCTAAAATTAAATTAATGAGGCCATTTGACAACATATCCGATACAGAATTAACATAATTAACTACTCGAATCAAAATTTTTCCAGCCGGTCTTTTATCATAGTAATCAAAGGGTAAGTATTGTAAGTGTGTAAACAAGTCTGATCGAATATCAAAGACAATGGACTGACCCACCTTGGCCATGATTTTCGCACGCTTTGAAACTAAAAACATTGATATTAAAAAACAAAGTAAAAGTACTAACGTCCAAAATAGTAAAAGTTTGACATTTTTTGTTTCAAGCACATCATCAATGACATGGCTTGTGATTAAGGGTGCACTTAAGACAAGAACTGCAGATAAAATGCTCAAAGTTAAAGATTGAATCATGCCCCATTTATATTTTACAACATAACCCATTGCCCTTTTATACTGAGAGAAATTAAAGGTCGATTTTAAAGATTCATCTTGATCAAAACGATTTCTTGCCATTTAAATCACATCCTTTGGTGGCGCTTGTAAATCTGCCATTTTCGCATAATAGCCAGACTTCGTCATGAGATCATCATGACTCCCTTTTTCTATTATCTCACCTTTGTCTAATACGATAATTAAATCTGCATCTTGTGCTGTAGACACACGTTGTGTAATGATGATTTGTGTTGCTTGATGGCGCATTAAGTCCAGCGACTTTAAAATAAGTTTCTCAGTACGATTATCTAAAGCAGAAGTTGTATCATCTAAAATTAAAATGGGGCGATTGGAGGCAAAAGCACGTGCCAGTGCAAGGCGCTGTTG
>CAYSBB010000041.1:0-10448 GCA_964429205.1 uncultured Erysipelothrix sp. | reverse complement strand
ATTATGATGTAGAAGTAGAAGTATATCGTGGTAATCAACCCGTTTATTCCTATATCTTAGGTGCAGAGTAGACAATAAAAGGGCGTTCGCCCTTTTTTTGATAGGAGATAAAAGTGAAACTCACCCCCAAACAAACGCAAATCTTAAAAAGCTTTGGCTATGAAATCCCCCTTGATTTTCTAAGGCACTATCCATATCGCTATGAGACGCTTTTTCAAAAGCCCTTTTCAACATGGGAAAAAGGGGAACTTGTAATCTTTGAAGCTGATTTAGTGTCAGGGTTTAAAACATTTAGATTTGGAAAAAACCAAAGTAAAACAAGTTTTCAAGTTGTTTATGATGGCACACCCCTTACAGTCACTCTTTTCAACCGCCCTTACTTAAAAATGAGTCATTATGAAAACAACATGGTGATTACAGGTACCTATAACGATAACTATCAAATTAACGCAAGAAGCATCACCAATAAGCCACTTGAAACACAAACTGGGATCATTCCCATTTACCCCATGAAACAAGGGATTAAACAATATGAAATAAAGCGTCTTATGACCAAAATCTTAAAAGATGCAAAAATTAAAGACATTGTGCCAGAAGTATATATTAAAAATTATCGTTTAATGCATCGACGTGATGCACTAAAATCACTTCATAATCCCACTTCACAAGAACAAATACATCAAGCCTTAAGAACGTTAAAATATGAAGAGTTTCTTATTTTCCATCTGGCAAATGCACTCAACAGTTCTGATTTTGAGTATGGACATATTAAAAAAATAGATAAAGACATGTTAAAATCAAGAATTCAAGCGTTACCATTTTCACTGACTGCAGATCAAATCTTGGTATTAGAAGAAATCAATCAAGATCTCTCATCCACAAAACAAATGCACCGCCTTTTACAGGGTGATGTTGGCAGTGGTAAAACCATTGTAGCACTGCTCAGTGCGATGAGTGTGATTGATAATGGCTATCAAGTGGCCTTTATGGTGCCTACAGAAATTCTTTTAGAACAACATGAAAAAAGCTTGAACTGTTTTTTTAAAGATGTTCGTTATGAAGTCATTTCATCATCCACCCCCAATAAAGAAGTGATCATTAATCGATTAAAAGAAGGGGATCTTGACCTTATTTTAGGAACCCATACTTTATTTCAAGATTCCGTCACATTTAAAAACTTAGGCCTTGTGATTATCGATGAACAACATCGTTTTGGCGTCAGTCAAAGAAAAGCCTTAATTTCAAAGGGTGATGTTGTGGATGTTTTAATGCTTTCAGCAACACCCATCCCAAGATCTTTAGCATCGTCCATCTATTTTGATTTAGATGTCTCGACCATTCAAACCTATCCTGAATTTAAAAAAGAGAATACAACGTATGTTGTAAAAGAAAACTCCATGCGCACAATTATGGATGATCTATTGAAAAGACTTCAGTCTAAAGATCAAATGTATGTTGTTTGTCCCTCCATTGATGATGCCAAAGCCTATGGTTATCGTAATGTTCTTGATATTTACGAATCTTTAAAAGAACCATTTAAAGATTATCGCTTAGGGATGATTCATGGAAAAATGAGTAGTGAAGATAAAGAAAAAATCATGACGTCATTTTCAAACCATGAAATTGATATTCTTATCAGTACAACGGTCATAGAGGTGGGTATTGATATTCCAAATGCCAATACGATGGTTATTTATAATGCTGAAATGTTTGGTCTCTCAACTCTGCACCAATTAAGGGGTCGTATTGGCCGTGGTGAAAAGGCAGGAGTTTGTTATGTCTTAACAGATAAAGATCAAGAAGAGACTTTAGAAAGACTCACTTACTTTTCAGAAACCAATGATGGATTTAAACTTTCAATGAAAGATTTAAGAATGCGCGGGATGGGAGATATTTTAGGTGAAAGACAAAGTGGTTTGCCTAATTTTGTCTTGGGTGATATTGAACAAGACCAAAATATTTTAAATCAAGCAAAACAAGATGCAAAAACAATGTTGAAGGACATTGATAACGCCGATTTTAGGACAATTGTCAAGATTTCAAGTGAACTAAAAATGGTGTATAATTAAAAAGGTGATACAAGATGACATTATGGCAATTATTAGAAAAATATCATATTCCTGTACATAACAGGCGTTTAATTTTAAATGCTTTTGTGCATGCTTCATATGTGAATGAACATGACACTTTTAAAAGCGATAATGAACGATTAGAATTTATGGGAGATGCAGTTTTACAAATCCTTGTTTCTGAAATGCTTTTTAAGCATGAAGATACACTCAATGAAGGTGAAATGACCCTTTATCGTGCACGCTTAGTACGTGAAGAGGCGTTGGTAGAATATGCGCATGCTTTAAAACTCAATCAATATTTGATGCTGGGTACAGGTGAAGAAATGACCGGCGGTAGAAATCGTGATTCCATCAATGCGGACCTTTTTGAGGCCTTTGTGGGTGCTATTTATCTTGATTCAGGTCTTGATAGTGCACGAAAGTTACTCGTTCATGTCATCCCAACGGACTTATCAAAAATTGATATTACAACCATTACTGACTATAAGACGAAGTTACAGGAATATGTTCAATCAGATAAACGTGAATCTGTAAGTTACGAAGTCATCAGCACAAAAGGCCCTTCTAATGCACCTGAATTTGAAGTGGTTGTGAAGTTGAATAATCTTATATTTGGTAAAGGCATCGGAACATCTAAAAAACGCGCGGAACAAGAAGCGGCAAAAGATGCATTTGAAAAATTAGTAAAATAGGAGGTTATTTTGAACAATATCATTGAAAAATTAAATCTTAAAAATGAAGATTACGCATATTTTAAAAATAGTGTCATTCAAAAAGCAACCTATTATAAACAAAAACAAAGTCTTTATCTCTACATTAAGGTAACCAATACGTTACCTTTTGATGTTTATCGTATCTTACTTCATAAACTGAAGCTTCATTTAAAAGTCTCTGTAAATCTATTTATTGAATCAGATCATAATGGTCTTGATTATTTTAATATTGGGAAATACTTTGACTACTTTGTGGAACGTGGTAATTTACCTTCTTTAAGAAGATCACAACTGGGTGATGGTAAGAGCAGTCTTATTATTTATTGTCATGATGCCCATGCGCAAAGTCTCATGCAAAATGACATTAAAAAACTGAAAGAGAAATTTGATCAAGTCGGCATCAAACGCGATGTGATCAGTGAAATTATAGAAGTAGAAGAAAAAGCAAAAGAAAAAGAAGTTGAAGTTCAAAAAGAATCTCCAGTACAAGAGATCATTCAACCCAAAACGCCTAAAAAAACTTATGTTGGGTTTAATAACTATCAAGAAGTCCCTTTAAATCAACTTCAAGATGAAGCCTTCAACATTATTGTTGAGGGGGAAGTATTTGATGTAGACATTCATGAATTTTCTACCGGTACTGGGTATTCTGTGACTTATTACTTACATGATGGCACATCTGCCATTGTCTTAAGAAAAATTTATAACGCGAAAGACTTTACAAAAAAAGATGCCCTTAAAAAAGGTACCTTTGTCAGATTCTATGGAGACTTTGTGTATGAGAGTCGATCATACATTGAGGGCTATTATTTCAGGTTCAAACGATATGAACTCATTGAACCCATGTTTGAAAGATTTGATAGCGCCAAAGAGAAGCGTGTTGAATTTCACCTTCACACAAAAATCTCAGAGATGGATGGGGTCAGTGATATTCAAGACTACCTTAAACAAGCTTTTAAATGGAAACATCCCGGCCTTGTGATTACAGATCACGAAGGGGTTCAAAGTTATCCTAAAGCTTATAATCATTTAAGAAACTTAAGAAAACAAAATCCTGATCATGACTTTAAACTGGCTTATGGGGTTGAGATGAATCTTGTAGAAAAAGAACTTCAAGTCATTAAAAATCCTAAAGGACAAGACATTCACAGCGCAAGTTATGTTGTTTTTGATATTGAGACCACGGGTCTTTCTGCCTTTTATGATCATATCATTGAGTTTGGTGGGGTTAAGATTGAAAATGGTCAATCTATAGAATCATTTCAAACCTTTATCAAACCGCCAGTTTCAATTCCAAAACACATTGAACGCTTAACAGGCATTTCAGATGCCCATGTCTTACACGCAAAAACAATTGAAGAAGAGATGGATCGTATTTTAGATTTCATTGGAGACAGTATCTTAGTGGCCCATAATGCCAGCTTTGATGTTGATTTTATGAATGAGATCTTAAGACGTTTGGGTAAAAAACAATTAGACAACACGGTGATAGATACTTTGAGTCTTTCAAGAGTCCTTTTTGAAAATAGAAGGTCTTATAGACTGGGTAGTATTGCGAGAATCTTAAAGATTAATTATGATGAAGGCGTTGCCCATAGGGCTGATTATGATGCGGAGATTTTATCTAGTGTCTTTTTCCATATGAAACGCCATGAAAGAATTGTTGATTTACCCAGTGTGGATGCACTGGCGACACTCTCTGATGAAGGCTTTAAACAAAATAGAAAATCACACCTTTCTGTGATTGCGAAAAATCAAGACGGTTTAAAGGCTTTATATGAGCTGATATCACTTTCTTATACAAAATACTTAGCAGCTTCAGGAAATGCTTCTAAAAGCAATGAATTTGTAGCTGAGCCGCGTATTATCAAAGAAGAGATTGAAAAAAGAAGAGAGAACTTGGTCATTGGTGCTGGATGCTTACAATCTGATATCTTTGAAACAGCAATGAATAAAAGTGAAGCGGCACTTGATAAAGTGATTTCATTTTATGACTATGTTGAGATCATGCCACTGAGCATATATAAACCACTTCTTGATCGTGAAACCCTGACTTCAAAAGATCAAATCATTCGCGTGATTCAAAGAATTATAGAGAGTGCTAAAAAACAAAACAAGATGATCATTGCGACAGGAAATGTTCACTATAATCATCCCAATGAGAAAATTATTCGTGATGTTTACATTCACTCACAAGGTATTGGTGGATCAAGACACCCCCTTTACTTGTATGATGAAACAAAGCGCCTCAATACTGAAGCGCCTGATCAGCACTTTAGAACTACAGATGAAATGCTGAAAGAATTTCCTTATTTATCTAAAGAAGATGCTTATCAGTATGTGGTTGAAAATACAAGAAGCTTACTTGATTCAATTGATGAAGTTGAACCTGTAAAAACAAAACTCTTTACACCCAAACTTGAAAACTCAGATGGTTTATTAAAAGAAATTGTTTACAACAATGCCCATAAACTCTATGGAACACCCTTACCCAAGATCGTGAGTGATCGGATTGAGTTTGAAATGAAATCCATTTTAGGACATGGATTTGGGGTTATTTATTATATTTCACACTTATTGGTGAAAAGATCACTGGATGATGGTTACTTGGTTGGATCACGGGGTTCTGTTGGATCAAGCTTAGTCGCAACGATGGCTGAAATTACAGAAGTAAACCCACTGGCCCCCCATTATGTGTGTGAAACATGTCATCATCATGAATTCTTTATAGAAGGGGAGTACAGTTCAGGCTTTGACTTACCCGTTAAGAATTGTCCAAACTGTCATAAACCCATGATTCGTGAAGGACAAGACATTCCATTTGAAACCTTCTTAGGTTTTGAAGGAGACAAGGTTCCTGATATTGATTTAAACTTCAGTGGTGTTTATCAAGAAATTGCGCATGCTTATACCAAAGAAATCTTTGGGGAAGAAAGTGTTTATCGCGCTGGAACCATTTCAACCGTTGCAGATAAAACTGCATTTGGGTATGTGCTTGGATATCATGAAGAAATTAATGAAACCATTAACAATCGTGCATGGCATGCTTATTTGGCCAATAAGGCTGCAGGTGTCAAGCGTACTACAGGACAACACCCCGGTGGTATTATCGTAATTCCTGATTATATGGATGTACATGATTTTACACCGTATCAATATCCCGCCAACAACATCAATTCAAAATGGCTCACAACCCATTTTGAATATCACGATATTGAAAGTAATGTTTTAAAACTTGATATTTTAGGACATGTGGACCCAACAGCAATGAAAATGCTTGAGAAGGTATCGGGGATTGACATTCAAGATGTTGATATTACAGATCCTGAGACGATTTCAATTTTCTCAAGTCCTGATGCTTTGGCTGTTGATACGCGTTATTATAAAGAAAAAACTGGGGCGCTGGGGATACCAGAGTTTGGAACACCTTTTGTTAGAAGGATGTTAGAGGCAACACTTCCCACAACATTTTCTGATTTGGTTCGAATATCTGGACTCTCACATGGGACTGGTGTTTGGAATACCAACGCTGAAGAACTGATTAAAAATGGCTTAACCTTGGCTGATGTAATTGGGTGTCGCGATGATATCATGGTTTATTTGATGTTACATGGCTTAGAACCTAAAATGTCATTTGATATTATGGAATCTGTCCGTAAGGGAAGGGGTCTTACAACTGAGTGGATCCAAAGTATGCAAGACAATGAAATTCCTTCTTGGTATATCGATTCTTGTCAGAAAATTGAGTACATGTTCCCAAAGGCACATGCGGTTGCGTATGTAATGATGGCAGTCCGTGTTGCTTGGTTTAAAGTTCATGATCCCATTGCTTATTATGCGGTTTACTTTACATTAAGGGTAAATGCTTATGAGATTGAAACGATGACTTCAAATGTTGATACAATTATTGGAAGACTTCAAAATATCAGATCAAGACTTTCAAATCGTGATCTCGCAAAAGATGTCACCAACAAAGAAAGAAACCTTGTGGATACACTAGAAGTAACTTTAGAGATGAATTTACGTGGGTATAAAATGAAACCTATTGATTTATATCTCTCTGATGCAACTGAGTTTATCATTGACCCAAATGATGATAAAGCCATCATTCCACCTTTTAACGTGATTGATGGTTTGGGAGACAACGTAGCACGTTCTATTGTGAGTGCTAGAAAAGAGCGAGAGTTTATGTCTAAACAAGATTTAATCTCAAGAACCGCTTTAAGTACCACTTTAGTCAAGAAGATGGATGAATTAGACATCACATCTGATATGAGTGATACCAATCAGCTCTCCTTGTTTTAATCTTGCTTTAAAATAAATAACAAGGTATAATATTTATAGATGGAAACAAAGGAGTGGTTATCGCCACTCCTTCCTTTACGTTTAGGAGGCATTATGAATTCTTATTTAGATATTTTTGGACCAGTTTTGGCCAATATGGGCTTGGAAATTGTTTCATTAAATCAAATCGGAAATGATTTAGTTGAAGTAATCATTGCTTATAAAGACAGTTATGACCATGTTGATTTGGATACCTGCGCAAAAGCAGCACAAGCCATGGCAGAAGCAGTGGATTATGATATTGGATTGGACGTAAGTTCTGAAGGTGCAGAGCGCATCATAAAAGAAGAAGATTATGAATCTGTAGTAGGGTCATATGTCTTTGTGAAATTAAAAAATCCTACAGCCGGTATGGATCATGTTGAAGGGACTTTAGAAAGTATTTCTGAAGATACTTTAGAAATGAAATACCGATTTAAACACACACATAAAACAGTCAATGTAGAAAGGGAAAATATTGAACTGCTAAGACTTGCAGTTAAGATTTAAGGAGTAATATATGAAAATAGATGATGTAGTCAATGCATTTAACCAATTTGAAAGTGAACGCAATCTTACTAAAGAATTTATTGCGGAAGCTTTAGAAGAGTCCTTAATTAAGGCATACAGACGTGAAATCTCTGTGCCAGATGCACTGGTAGATGTCGAAATTGACCAAGACAGCGGTGAAATCAGACTCTTTCACAAATTCGAAGTTGTTGAAACAGTCAATGACGATGAACTTGAAGTTGCATTAGATGAAATTGATGCAAAAGATTTAGAAGTAGGCGATTTTTATCGCATTGAAAAACAAGTCAACGAATTAGGACGTGCAGCGGTCACTTTAGCGAAAAACGTGATCAAACAAAAAATTCGTGAAGCTGAAAAATTACAAGTGTATAACGAGTACTATCGTTTACTCAATGAAATGATTACAGCACAAGTCGAAACCGTTGAAGAGAAATACCTCGTATTAGACTTAGGTAAAGCACTTGCGATTATGCCACGCGCTGCGCAGATGCCCAATGAATATTATACAGAAGGTCAAAACATTAAAGTTGTGGTGACTGAAGTGAATAAGGAATCACGTGGTGCTCAAATTTTAGTATCCCGTGCAACAGATATGTTAGTACGTCGTTTGTTTGAAATTGAAGTACCTGAGTTTAAAGACAACCTTGTTGAAATTAAAGCCATGGCACGTGAAGCAGGAGACCGCACAAAGGTTGCTGTATTCTCAAATGACCCAGATATTGACCCAATTGGTGCTTTTATTGGACACCAAGGATCAAGAATTCTTGCGGTTAAAAACGAATTAAATGGTGAAAATATTGATATCTTTGAATGGAGTGACAATATGGTTGAGCTTGTGAAAAACGCACTGAGCCCAGCTGAAGTCATCGCTGTATTTGAAAATCCAGACAACAAAGGACTTGTTGTTGTGGTAGAAGATGATCAATTATCACTCGCAATTGGTAAACGTGGTAAAAACGCACGTTTAGCAGTACGCCTTACAAAAGAGCGTATCGACATTAAATCTGTATCAGAAGCTGTTGAAGAAGGATTAGATTATACTTCACTGATGGCTGATTATGAAGCAAAACTTCAAGAAGAAAAACTTTCAAAACTTGCAGAAAAACCTTCCGTTGCGTCTGTTGAAGAAATTGTTGAAGTTGAAGTTTCTGATGATGTTGAAGAGGTTGTTGAACCAGATACAGTGGAAGAAACAGAAGCAGCAGAAACAGAACCTGTGGAAGAAACACCTGTTGTAACAAAACCAGTTGAAACAAAACCAGTTGAAACTGAAAAAACTGAAGAACCAGCTGCACCCGTACGTAAACGTCCACTTCTTAAACCAAGAAGTGATGAGTTTGTATCTAAGTTTGAAGAAATTGCAGATGCAAGCCGAAAAGAAGAAGATCAAAGTTACCGTCGTAGAAGACGTCGTCAACAACATGAAGAAGAAGTTGTATCTACAGCAGAACTTCTAGAAGAAATGGAATATGAGATTGTACCTGAATATACTGAAGAGCAACTTGAAGAAATTGAAGCAATGACTGAAGAGCTCGAAAGTGAATGGTATGATGAAGATATTGACTTTGACGAATACGACAAATATTACGACGAAGATTAATGAGGTGAATTTATGACGCGTAAAGTACCAATGAGAAAATGTGTCGTAACACAAGAAAAACATCCAAAAAAAGACTTAATCCGTGTTGTCTTAACACCAGAAGAAACCGTTGAAGTCGATTTAACAGGAAGAAAAAATGGACGTGGCGCTTATGTGCTTTTGGATGAATCAGTCATTTTAAAAGCACAAAAGACCGGTGCCTTGAATCGTTCATTAAAAACACAAGTTCCTGATGATGTCTATGAAACATTATTAGCACTCGTTCATGAAAAATAAAATACAAAATGCATTGGGCTTAGCCCAAAGAGCCGGAAAGTGTCTAACTGGTGATGAATTATTAGATGCGATTGGTAAAAATAAGGTATCACTTGTCGTTTTAGCAAATGATGCCTCCGAAAGGACAAAATCACAAATCCAAAAGAAATGTGATTTCAAGAATATTAAAGTGATTGATATGCTGAGTAAAGAGGAGCTTTCTCAAAGTATTGGTAAAGTAAACCGCGCTGCGGTTGGTATTGCTGATGCTGGATTCAGTAAATTAATCAAAACTTACTTAAAAGGATAAGAGGTGAGGTTATAAGTGAGTAGAAGAAATAATAGAAACAGAAATAGAAACCGTAACAAGACCAGCACACCAAGGCCCGCAAAACCTGCGGTAAAGGTGACTGAGATCGAGTATACAGAAGGGATTTCTGTAAACGAACTAGCGGACAAACTTCATAAGAATTCAAGTGATTTAATTAAATTATTATTCATGATGGGAACCGTTGTGAATATCAACACATCTTTAGACAATGATACGGTTGAACTCATTTGTATGGAGTATGAGGTAGAAGCAACACGTGTTGAACCGGTTGATGAGTTGGCACTTGTGGATGATGTGGAAGAAGATGAAGATGATCTTGTTTCACGTCCTCCAATTATTACCATTATGGGACACGTTGACCATGGTAAAACCACAACTTTAGATACCATTCGTAAAACTGAAGTTGCTGAAGGTGAAGCAGGTGGCATTACACAACATATTGGTGCGTATCAAATCACAAGAAATGGTAAGAAACTAACATTCCTTGATACACCAGGGCATGAGGCCTTTACAGCCATGCGTGCACGTGGTGCAAGTGTTACTGATATTGTTGTTGTCGTTGTTGCAGCAGATGATGGTGTGATGCCACAAACACGTGAAGCCATTGACCATGCTAAAGCAGC
>CAYSBB010000040.1:6769-10501 GCA_964429205.1 uncultured Erysipelothrix sp. | reverse complement strand
CTTTCAATAGATGATCCTGTAGTTTCTTATAACAATATATATTCATCATGATACTTACAATAAGATAAAGTAGTGGATGGATTGTATACGTTAATGCTATAAGAACCGGTAAGATTTGTGTGATGACCCCTTTTTGAAGTGAGGCCAACATAATTGGAATAATAAGCGTTAAGATAAACAAAACTTTAAGATATAACAATGCCATATTTGGCACCAACAAAGATAACAGTAAACTCCATCCAATTTGAATCAGGATTACTGGGATAAATATATCAAAAAACCCCTTTAACAAATCTTTTCTAGGAACATTGATTGATATTAGATAATTGAGCATCGTCTCATTATAAGTGTAAGACAGCGCACGCATCATCATATAAAGAAACCCAAGTACTAAAAATATCATGAGTTCAGGACGTTTCATAGAGATAAAGGATGCCATAAAAATTTCAATGATCAAAGATAAACAATAAGCCAAAAAGATTAGATAACGACTGTTTTTAGAAATAAAGTTTTTCATTTGAACTCCTCTCTAAATACTTTAAAAGCATCACAAGATTTTCTTCATCACCATGTTTTGTTTGGATCAGTGCTTCTGAAGAGAAGGCTGATTTTGTTTCATATAGGATTGGTTCATCTTTTACTTCATCTGTATTCACAATTTTTAAATTAGATTTGAGATTTAAAAGTGAGCCAGCATAATAGATATGATTATTTTTAATATAGATCAGATTATCAATCACATCTTCAAAAAATTCAATTTGATTGGTCGCAAGCACTACAGTCTTATCTCCCTTTTTCATGAAATCTTCTATAACAGATTTAAAATTCTCTTTTTTAAATTGATCAATATTAAGCATAATCTCATCTAAAAATAAAACATCTGGATCAAGACTCAAAGCACACGCCAGCATGACATATTTAATTTGTCCTTTAGATAAAATGATCAGTTTACTATAAATTTCAAGATTAAAGGTTCTACAGTAATTAAAATAGGCATCCCTACTAAAGTTTGGATGAATGTTTTGCATCAAGTTAGGCACTTCTGACACGGTAATATGGGGATTAAAAGGCATATTGTTTCCCACAAATGCTGAAGTAAAGGCTTCTTTATTTGTTTCAAGTGGTATACTTCCAATCAGGCCATACATAAGACTTGATTTACCCGCATTATTTTTACCCACCAAAGCTGTAACCTTTCCTTTTTCTATCTCAAAGTTCATGTCACGAATCTCAAACTTATCGCGCTTTAGTGTTTGATTTATGACTTTGATCATAGGTGACCTCCTTTTGTCTTAAGTACGCAAAGTCTTTAAGACTGATGGACGATACGTCTTCTTTGATAAACTGTGTCGCAACACTTTCAAATGAAATCGCATCTTCTACAATCAAAGGATGTCCCTCTTCCAAATATAACACTTTGTCAATCAGTGGTGTATAGCTTTCAATTTCATGGGTTGCGATAATTAAAGTGACATCTTTATCATAAAGATAGTCTTGTAAGGTTTGAAAGATTTCATCGCGAAGAAACAGATCAATCCCTTCAGTGGGCTCATCCAAAATGATGAGTTTGGCATTTGATGCCAGTACCAGTGCCAACATTAATTTTTGTTTGGTTCCTAAAGAGATTTTCTTAGGTCTATCTTTTAAAGAAATTCCAAATTTATTTAAAGTATCAATCGCTAAAGATTCATCAAACTTTGGATAAAGACGTTTATGGAAGTTTACAACTGATTTAACAGTTGGATATGTATCATAAGGGAAATAGGAAGGCATATAACTCATCACATCACGGTATTCTTCTTTACCATTGAATAAAACACTACCACCATCTGAAACAAGTTCCTTTGTAAGACATTTTATCAGTGTTGTTTTACCTGAACCATTGGCTCCAAAAATGCCTAAAACCATCCCTGTTTCAAGATCTAATGAAATGGGTTTAAGTTTAAAATCTTTAAAATCTTTTTGTAGGTTCTTAATGTTCAACATAGTAATGGTTCCTTTCACGAAGATAAATCATTGTCATATTAATCGACATGTAAACTAAAAATACAATTCCTATATAAACAAACTTCTCAAGTGGATAGAAACTTTGTTTGCCAAAAATCACAAGAGCCATGATGACACTCAGTGCAATCGTTGCCCATTGTACACCCGATACTTTAGAAAATTGAAACACAGTATGTGCATCATATACCACAATCAGACAAAGTCCTGCAAAAGCGTAAAATGCTTTGTAGAAAGAGATGACATTTGTAAACGTCAAGATACTGATAACCAAAAGCCCAAAGAAAAGTATCATGACATCAATCCCTAAAACTGCAATCATCTGTTTTTTTAAAGAGACAGGATAAGTACGAAATTCATCCTTCACAAATATTGGACTACTCAAAATCCACATATGAAAGGGTATTGAATAAATATCTGTGTTCTTTATACTGCTCATGATGATTAAAATGATGATCCAGATTAGTAAAATTTTCTTTTTAGCAAGATTTCTTAAAAAGATTGCGCTCATGATTTTCCCTCCAGATAATAATTGTTTTTCTCTTTTTCATAAATAAGACTTGTATTGATGATCACAAGGACCATTCCCAACAATAGAAAATAAAAATACTTATCTAAATATGTTAAATGACTTTGAAGTGCAATGAATAATGAGAGTATCAGCGTGATGACAAGTATTGCCATTTGCACTTTAGAAAACTTAGATAAAGATAAGATGTCACCATATTGATTCAGTACCACATACAAACTGAAAGCCGTATATGAAATAAAAATTTCTTTTGAAAGATTGAAATAGAAAGCCATTATCGCAATAAAAATAAAACTAACACTTATAAATATGCCAGCTTCAATCATTGATGTTCCAATGATTTTTTTTAAAGATATTGGATAAGTCCTTCTTAAAGCTTCTGATTTATTGTCTTCTTTATTCGTATAACTCATCAGGACACTTGCGAAAGTAAAGGCAAAAAATGGAATATTCTTCTCTTGTTTAAAGCCGAAAGCGATAAAGATCAAAGCTGAATAAAGATATAAATATCTATTTTTAGATAGATTTCTTAAAAGGATGGCTTTCATTTTTGTTTCCTTACCTTTCTATACGTTTCTAACAGTGTTTCTTCATCAATTCCTGCATGATCTGCAAGATTTATTATTTTTTCCATCGCTGTTTCAATTTCGTCCATATACTGGACTCGTAAGTTTTCAACCTTTTGGTCTGTGACATAATTACCCTTACCCGATACTGAGTAAATATACCCATCTCGCTCTAAATCCTCATACGCACGCTTGGTGGTGATCACAGAAACTTTTAATTCTTTGGCGAGTAAGCGAATCGAAGGCAGTTTTTCATTGGCTTTAAGTGCATTTGAAATGACTTGATTTCTAATTTGATTATAAATCTGTTCATAAATGGGTTCTTTTAAATGCTTATCCAGTTTAATTTCCATGTCACCACCTCCGTATATATACAGTATATACAGTTGATAAAAATTTTGCAATAAAAAAAGAAGACTTTTACATCTTCTTGTACCACGAAGGGATATCTGATTTCTCATACCACTCGCAAACCATTCGATAATTTTCTAAGAAATGATCCATTTCTTCTTGTCCAAAGTGAAGGGCTCTTGAAACACTTCCCAAAAGTTCTACATAAATATAGAGTTTCAAGAGTTTAAAGAATGTACCAGGAACATTATCTTTAAAATATCCATCAATCATGCCTCTTGC
>CAYSBB010000040.1:2626-6669 GCA_964429205.1 uncultured Erysipelothrix sp. | reverse complement strand
TCTTCAACATTATCACCATCAAGCCACTCAAAAAGTGCATAAACATATTTTCCGTATTCAAGATTTCCAAATTCTAAAAGCCTTGAAATCGAAACTTCATGATCTACTAAAACAAGGTTCATCAATCCCCTTTTCTTTAAATCATAGTCTGTGGCTTTTGTGATTCTTAAAAGAAACTTCTCATGATGCTTGTTGGTGATGGCATACTTTTCATCATAGGAATCTCCACGACTGATTTTTTCAATGGTTTTCCAAGTGTGATAGCCTGGCACTTCATGCAGCGATTTCATCTTTAGTATCCTGCAGTTCTTTTCGCATAAACTTTCATGGGGTCATTGTCTTCATCAACAACACGAATCATTTTGATTTCTAAAGGGTTGGGTTTATTTTGGATATAGTGATAAATATCCTTACTTAAGCCCAGATTCACGTTTTCTGCATCTTCTAAAGAATTATGATAATAGACTTCTTTAAGATTTGAAAAGCCAATGGCACCCATACACATGGGACAAGGATGTCCACTTGCATATAAAGTACATTTTGATAAATCTTTAGAATCTAGATGTTTCTGTGCTTTTTGAATCGCAATCAATTCTGCATGACGTGTGATGTCATTGATTAAATGGAGTTCATTGACACCTTCAGCGATAATTTCATCTTCATAAACGATACATGCCGCAAAAGGGTCGCCACCATTTTCAACATTTTGAATTGCGAGCTGATTGACATAATCCATATATTTAGACATTATATAACGCCTCCTTAAATATATCTTACCACTAAAAAAGAGACTTTATAAGTCCCTTTTGAGTGAATTCAATAATGCGACCAGTACTTCGTAAGTTCTTTCAAAAGATGCAACATCTAAGTGTTCATTGGGTGTATGAATATCATACATAATGGGTCCAAGACTCACAATATCTAGATGGGGCATCTTCCCTTTCCATATTCCAAGCTCAACTCCCCCATGGGTTGCAATCTCTTTCATGGGTTCATTTCTAAGATTCTCATATACTTCAAAGAGGCGCTCTCTGAACTTAGAATCCTTATCATAATTCCATCCAGGATACTTCGCATTAAAGCTGACGTCATAACCTGTATTTTTTGAAATTAATTTTACGCGATACATAATATTCTCAATCACAAATTCTTGCGTGGCGCGAAGTGATGTGTGAATGATAAATTCTGTGTCTGTTGTTTCTGCAATTCCAATATTGGCAGAAGTTATGACTAAATCTTCAAGAGCCATTGATTTTTGAAGGACACCTTGAGGCAGCATAAATAAGGCATTGGCCATCCCCATGGTGTTTTTCGCATCAATGACGCGAGTTGTTTTTGATGAACTTAGATTAAAGGTAAGATTTGGATCAGAAATTTCAAATTGAATTTTAAGTTCTTTCTCCATGTTTTGAAACCATGATTGATATTTTTCGACATCATCAACCGCAACTTCTAGACTGGCTTCACGTGGGATGGCATTTACTTTTAAACCACCCTTTAATAAAACGGCATGTTGAATACCATATTCTTCAATGGAGCGTTTTAAAATAATTCCTGCCAGGCGCAGTGCATTGGCACGCTCTAAATGAATGTCGCCCCCAGAGTGTCCACCTAAAAGACCTGTGATGTCAATTTTAACGGTATCAGATGATAGCTCTTCAAAGCTTAAAGTCTTCACCATCTTTGCACGTACACCCCCTGATGAAGAAACATAAACTTCATTTTCTCCTGAACTATCAAGTCCAATACAAAGTGTACTTTCTAAATCACTGGTATCAAAGTTTGCGGCCCCTAATAGTCCCACTTCCTCTTCTACCGTAAAGACAAGCTCCAGTTTTGGATGAGAAAGTGTTTCATCTTCCATTAAAGCCATCATATATGCAACACCCACACCATCATCTGCCCCTAAAGTGGTTTTATTGGCGCGAAGAATATTCCCTTCTAAAATCAGTTCGATGGGATCATTTTCAAAATCATGATCACTGTCATTGTTTTTCTCTCCAACCATATCTAAATGTGACTGAAGCATCACAACGGGTGCATCTTCATAACCCTTTGTGGCAGGTTTGATGACCAGTAAGTTATTGTATTCATCTTGTCTTGCTTCTAAATTTAATGAAAGTGCACGCTTTAAGATTTCATCACTGAGTGCCTTTTCATGATATGAAGTATGAGGAATACTTGCGATAAGTTTAAAATAATCCATGAGTTTGTTGTTCATAATATCTCCTTTTTGTAAAAAAAAAATAACACCTTCAATTATACGGCGTTATTTTTTCATAGGTTTCCCTATTATTTCTTCCACTAATCCACCTTATCTAAGGTTCATCACGCCTTAGATGTCTCTATTATAACAAATTTTTCTTGAAGTTTCAAATGTCGTTTTACTAGGGTAAATTGGTTTTTTTTGATACAATAGAATCACTATGGAGGTAGAAAATATGAAAAACGATATTGGCGTCATGGGACTTGCCGTTATGGGACGTAATTTAGCATTAAATATTGCGGATCATGATTATAAAGTAGCGCTGTATAACAGAACTTATAGCGTAGGAGAAAAAGTGATGGAAGAAACCCCCCATCAAAACTTTACACTCTATAAAGAACTTGAGGACTTTGTGAATTCACTCAGTACACCAAGAAAAATTATTATTATGGTAAAAGCTGGAAAACCAGTTGATTTAGTGATTGATAGTCTAATTCCTCTTTTAGATGAAGGTGACATTATCATGGATGGTGGTAACTCATTTTTCGCAGATACCATTAGACGACACAAAGCACTCTCAGATCAAAAACTTCGCTACTTAGGTGTGGGAATTTCAGGTGGTGAAGAAGGCGCACGTTTTGGTCCTTCAATTATGCCAGGTGGGGATAAGGAAGCTTATTCACATGTTGAAAAGATCCTACAAGACATTTCCGCCAAAGCTTATGGAGAAGCATGTACTGCTTATATTGGCGATAATGGAGCCGGTCACTTTGTGAAGACGATTCATAATGGAATTGAATATGCTGATATGCAACTGATTGCAGAAAGCTATGCCCTTTTAAAACATGTGGGTCACTTAAGCAATCAAGAACTTGCGGAAACATTCACCACATGGAATGAAGGTGAACTTGATTCATACTTAATTGAAATTACATCAGAAATCTTTAAAGTGAAAGATCCAGATTCAGACAACGACTTAATCGATGTCATCTTGGATAAAGCCGAACAAAAAGGTACAGGAAAATGGACTGCTGAAGAAGCCCTGAATACTGGCACCGATGCTTCCCTTCTTGCTTCTGCTGTATTCGCAAGATTTATGTCCGCAAATAAGGTAGAGCGTGTTGTGGCAGAGAATGTCTTAACCTATACCGGTGAAAGATCACTCATTACAGATCGTTTTGAATTTGTAGAAAAAGTCCGTAAAGCACTTTATGCAAGTAAGATTATTGCCTATGCGCAAGGTTTTGACCTCATGAGAAATGCGGCGAAAGAATATGGTTGGGATTTAAACTACGGTGAAATCGCAAAAATTTGGCGTGAAGGATGCATTATCCGCGCGAAATTCTTAGATAAAATTACTGAAGCATTTGATAAAGATAAAGATCTTGATAATCTCATGCTTGATGAAAACTTCAAAGCATCCATCACAGAATATCAATCAACACTGCGTGAAGTGGCTTCAACCGCAATCTTAAATGGTATCAGTACACCTGCACTTGCAAGTGCCATCAGTTACTATGATGCATACAGAACTGGACACTCAAGCGCAAACTTAATTCAAGCACAACGCGATTTCTTTGGGGCACATACGTTTGAACGTACAGATAAAGAAGGATACTACCACCACGAGTGGGGCCAAAAAGATGCATAACAATCATATTGTGACAATCTTTGGTGGTACTGGCGATTTAACCTATCGTAAGCTACTGCCTGCATTTTACAATTTAATGATTCATGACTCTTTACCCAAGTCATTTAAAATTACCATTATTGGACGTCAAGATCTCACAACAGAAAGCTACCATGAACATTTAATCCCTTGGCTTAAAGAACATGC
>CAYSBB010000040.1:0-2526 GCA_964429205.1 uncultured Erysipelothrix sp. | reverse complement strand
AACTATAAAGATGAACCCAATGTTGACAAAAATTCAAAAACAGAAACCTACGTGGCACTGCGTTTTGAAATTGACAATGATAGATGGCGCGGTGTACCTATCTTTGTAAGAACTGGTAAGAAACTTGCGAAAAGATCTACTGAAATCACGCTGCAACTCAAATCAGTGGGAAACCTTGCCCCCAATCTCATTGTGATTAAGGTACAACCCGATGAAGGGATCTACGTAAAGCTCAACATTAAAACACCCGGTCATACAAATAATACAGAATCTGTTTATATGGACTTCTGTCAATCATGTAATCTGGAATTTAGAAATAATACACCCGAAGCCTATGAGCGCTTGCTTGATGCGGCCATGATGCATGACCAAACCTTATTCGCCAGTTTAAAACAAGTGATTCATTCCTGGCAAATCACAGAATCGATTTTAAAAAAATCAAAAGAAAATCCAATTCATACTTATACTTCGTACTCAAGTGGGCCAAAGGCCGCAGATCTTCTTTTAGAAAAAGAAAACACAGCTTGGTTTGAAGACAAAGTATTGGGAGAATTTTAAGGCTTAAGTGAAAACTTAAGTCTTTTTTTATTTCAAATAAAAAAAGCATCAATCTGATGCTTCAAGTAGAAGGGCAAGTTCTTCCCATTCTTTTTCTAATTGTTTAATGTTGTTGATGATGGCGTCAATGGTTTCATTGAGATCATCCATCTTCTTATAATCATGATAATAATCAGGATCAAATCTCAGTTCACGATGGAGTTCAAGTTGTTCTTCAAGTTCCAAGAGTTCAATTTCAATGTTTGTTTGGCGATTTTGCATACGCTTGAAATCTTGATACCTTTGCTTATTCGTTTCTTTTTTAACACTTTCCTCTTCTTTGACTTCTTCAATGAGTGTTTCCATTGTTTTTTCAGTATGAGAGATTTGGTTATCTTTAATATAAAAGATATCGGTGGCTAATGTTTCAATAAAGTAACGATCATGTGATACAAATATCATTGTACCTGTATAATCTTTTAAGGCTTTTTCTAAAGCTTCTTTACCAGGAATATCAAGGTGATTCGTAGGTTCATCCAAAATAAGTAAGTTATCGCCTCTTAACATGAGTTTAATCAGGCTCAGACGCACACGTTCCCCACCTGAAAGGACTGAAACAGATTTAAAGACATCTTCACCTGTAAATAAGAAACGTCCCAGAGCCGTTCTAATCTCTGTATGATCCAGTGATGGAAAATCATCCCATACTTCTTCAAGGACGCTGTTATGCATGTTGAAGTCTAAAAGCTGTTGGTCAAAGTATCCCATCTCTATTTGATGTCCTAAAAGCATTTCCCCTGATAGTGCAGGCATCTTTCCTGCCAGTGTTTTAAGAAGGGTTGATTTACCGGTACCATTATCCCCTACAATCGCATAGCGTTTGTTTTGGTTGAAGGTTGTTGATAGTTCAAATAAAGGTTTGTCATATCCCACTTTTAGGTGTGATGTGATGAGGACATCTTTACCCCCCTTGAGTTTTGGTTTAAATTCCGCTTTGAATTCTCTTGTGACACTTTTCTTTTCTTCAATTTTATCCATGCGTTCCAAGTATTTTTCTTTTGATTTCGCAAAAGATGCTTTGGAACTTTTTGCTTTAAAGCGCTGAATGAGCCCCTCAAGGCGAGCAATTTCTTTTTGTTGGATTTGAAATCTTACGTTATGTTGTTTGAGATATGTTTCTTTTAAACTGAGATAGTTTGTATAGTTTGATTCATAGCGCGTCGCTTCTTTATTTTCAATTTCAATGATGACAGAACAGATACGATCAATAAACAAGCGGTCATGCGAAATGATAATGATGGTACCATCATAACTTCTTAAATAGCCTTCAAGCCATTCAATGGTTGAGATATCAAGGTGGTTTGTGGGCTCATCTAAAAGGAGCACATCAGGTTTATTGAGTAAGAGCCTGATAAAGGATAAACGTGTAATTTGACCCCCTGAAAAGGTCGACATATCACGCTTTAAATCTTCAACACTAAAACCAAACTGTGTCATTAAAGTATTAATTTCTGTATCAATGTTATAGCCACCACGCCTTATGAATTCTGTTTGAATGCGATCATATTGATTGAGTGTTTTTTCATCATGATCTGTTTTCATTTTTTCTTCAATGGCCTCTAACGTTTCTTGAAGTTTAAATAAGTCTTTATAGGCAACTTCTAGATAATCTTTAACCAAAATAGGTTCTGTATCAAGATGAATTTGTTCTAGGAAACCCATTCTGATGTTGGGTTTTAAAAAGACATCGCCTTGATCTAAAGATTCTTGATTTAAAAGTACGTTAAAAAGTGTTGTTTTACCAACACCGTTTGCGCCGATGAGGGCGACTTTTTCATTTGTTTTTACTTGCATATTTAAGTTTTCAAATAGAGATTGTGCTCCAAATGACTTATATGCTTCCTTAATATTTACAATCATTTAATCACCCATCACGCCCATTTGAATTAGAATTGCTTCTGCTGTTTTTTCTGCAATAAGGTCAAATTC
>CAYSBB010000039.1:0-10504 GCA_964429205.1 uncultured Erysipelothrix sp. | reverse complement strand
AAAACAATATCATGATTAAAAACATTAAATATGATATAATTCCAACGACAACAATGTTTCTTTCATGGGTCCTTGTATACAACAGTTTTACAAACACCATATAAGGAAAGGCTCTTAAGACAAGCCCCCCTGTAAAGAGTAAAATATCTTTAATTGTTACTAAAAGAGGATAGTCGAGTTTGAGGATTTCATTCACATAAGGATTACCTAAAAACGAGCCCACAGCAATCAGGATGGTTGCCACAAAAACGGACTTGATGGGTAGCTGTAATTCTTCTAAATATATTTGAAGTCTATTCATAAAACACCTCTATCTTACATTCATATATTATACACTATTATCTAATTTCATTAAAGGAGCATTTCATGAGAACTCAAATCAACGAAAGTAAAAGAAAGTTTTATCTCGACTATGTTTTAGTCGGGATCATTCTTGTCAGTGCCGTTGTAGGATTGATCGGAATTTACCTGGCGGCAGCCTTCAGTGATTTCGACACAACAACCCACGACATCACGCGACAAGTCATGTGGTTTGCGATCAGTTTTATCTTCATGTTTATCTTATTAAAGTTTGGAACAGACCGTATCTTCTCGGCCGCATACATTGCCTATGGTATCTTAATGGTACTCTTACTCATTCAAGTCCTCGCAAGATATCATATTATCAACACAGATTTAATCCCTCGTATTAACGGGGCTTATGCATGGTATGTTATTCCAGGTGTTGGCTCGTTTCAGCCATCGGAATTTATGAAGATCATGATAATCTTTATCAGCGCCAATATTATTCATGAACACAACAAAGAAAAAGATGATCACTCATTCTCTAGTGACTTCTCACTGGCATTTAAACTCTTTAGATTGGTTTTGCCCCCATTAGTCTTAATTGTTTTACAACCTGATACAGGGATTCCAATTATTATCTTAATTAGTGTGGCCTTTATGTTTTTCTTATCAGGTGTAAGATCTGAGTGGTTTATTATCATCTTCTCAGTCGCATTTGTCTTATTCTTTGGGATTATCTTTCTGTATTACAATAACCCTGCTTTACTGAACAGAATGTTTGGTGGAAACGCTCAAAGTTATCGCTTGAATCGATTCTATGGATGGCTAGACTTTGAAAAGTATGCGGACAGTCATGGTCACCACTTATTCAATGCGATCGCTTCCATTGGAACAGCAGGTCTTAAAGGGCATGGTTTGGGACAAGTTATCTTACAAATCCCAGAAGCCCATACGGACTTTATCTTTGCGGTATTAGCGCAAAACTTTGGATTCCTTGGCGCAACAGGTGTTGTAATATTATCATTCTCACTTGACATGAGACTCGCCTGGATTGCCTTTAACAGTGATTTAGATCGTGAAAGATACCTACTTGTAGGTGCCATCGCGATGTTATTTTTTCAACATACTGAAAACATCGGTATGGTTCTGGGCGTTTTACCAATTACGGGTATTACACTGCCCTTCTTCTCATACGGTGGATCTTCCATTCTTTCATATATGTTGCCTTTATCAGTAGCCTTCTATATGTATAGTGAAATTACCCAAGCTCGAAAACACTAAATAAAAAAACCTTACGATTGTAAGGCTTAGAATAATGCGTTGAGCTTCTTAATATATGAAAATTCTCTAAAATGCGCAAAGCGCATTTTTTTATTGTTTAATTTGATTTCAATTTTATGAATGTTTTCTAAATGAATGTGTAAGTGATCATAACATAGTAATGCATGGTCAAAGTTATCATACTCTAAACGAATGATTGTTTCAGGGGCAAGTATTAACGGTGCCGCAAGGCTTCTGGCATGTCGATGGTGAATCCCAGAGATTTCTGTCATTTGTAGCAATTCTAATCCATCAAAAATGACAGCGCCACCAATGGATCTGTTATAAGCTGTGGAACCGTATTGTCCTGAGATACATAAGCCATTGCCTCTAAAGAGTTCGAAATACTCATCATTGAGGTAAACTTCGATGTGTTGTGTTTTTACGATATTCTCTACTCTAATTTCATTGAGTGCATGAAGTTGAATCAGTTCATTATCATCGCGATAGCAGTTTGCTTCTAAGATTGTTTTCTCTTGAATTTTATATTCATTAGAAGCCAAGTCTTCATAGAAGGTTTCAATTTCATCCATGACATAATCTGTTGAGAAACCCAGTGTGCCTGTGTGAATGCCCACAAAAGCAACTGTATCTGCTTGATCCATGTAATGGTGAAAAGCGTGAAGTAAGGTGCCATCGCCACCCACACAGACTACTAAGTCTGGATTTTCTTCATCGTATATTTTACCCATTTTAATCAATCGTTTTGTGATTTGAGAACATGCATTTTTTGAAAAGTCATCGCCTCGATTGAGTACCGCAAAGCGTTTCATAATACCACCCTTTTATCGTTATCATTTATATCTTATGTCTATTTTAACACAAATTGATGAATAGTATGAGAATGTTAGTAAATGACATTATTTCCCACTAAGTTGAATCTCGCGTCATATTCCTTCACAGAATATACATTGTATCAAAGGTTGAATTGTTGTAATATGTTCATATGGAACAAAAATTAGAAATAGAATTTAAATCAAAAATTGATCACGAAGGCCATTTATTGATCCGTGATTATTTTCCCTTTGGAACACCAAAGCTTCAGGAAAATGTTTACTACGATACAAAAGACCGTAAATTTTATGAGAAAGGAGTCATGTGTCGGGTAAGAAAAATAGAAGATACTTATCTTCTCACGCTCAAAGAGCCACATCCTGATGGTATTATGGAATATGAGATCAATCTTACAGGACCTTTACACTCTGACCCAAGATCACAAGAAGCACTGGATGTTTTTAATGTGAAAATGGAAGACTTAGAAGAAATTGCATTCAGCAATACAGTGCGTTATGAACATGAAGATGTGTATGGCACTTGGTGCTTAGACATCACACAGTTCAAAAACCATAAAGACTATGAAATTGAGTATGAATTATACCATGAAGAAAAGGCTGCACAGAAACATTACATGCAGACCTTAAAATCGATTGGTATTGAGTATGAACCCATTGAACCTAAATTCGTGCGTGCTTTATATTCAAAAGCTCAAGTAGATGATGCGTCTTAGCATCCAGCTTATAATCATAAATCATTTGAAACGTATAATTTTCATCAAGTAATTTGTCATAAATCATCTTAACCCCCAGCATGGCATTGATTTGCGATTTTCTGACAATGGGGTAATAAATGGTGAGATGACCATCTTGATATTCATAACATGTTTGATACTGAACCACACAGTTTGTGTGGTTTTTTATCATCCGTATTTGTTTTTCTGTATAGGTGATCTCTACTTCTTTAAGAATTTCTCTAAGTTTTTGATGCTTCATATCATCTTTGAGACTGTCTAAAGTAATGTTTTTATTTTGTGACAGCATCCACTGGTCAAGACCCAGTTTATCAGCGATTTCTAGAAGTTCTATAGATTTATCGACCCCATCTTTTTCTATATAGAGAAATGATTCAAGTCTTGATGACATTTGAATGTCCACTTCACTTAAAAAAACAGGACTTTGAAAGAAATGAACACGTTCTAGTTTAATCACTTGAAGTGTTTGGGGTAATCGATGATCGTTTTTACGGAAGTGTTTGATTGCTTCTGTGAAATCTTCATAACTGGCATATCCTGTTTGTGTTTCATGTGCATCAAATGTAGCCTTTGGGGTTTTATTTCGTATTTCAGTACAGCGACCATATCCAATTAAGCCCTTTTCTCCCGTTTCTGGATGTCTTGATTGAGAATCAATAAAGAACACCAAATCTCCACGGTGAAAACGCGTAAATTTACGTAAGCTAAAACGCCAGAAAACCATCGATTCACTACCACGGAGTCGATGAAACTCTAACATATTTGTATCTGTGATATAGGCTATAGCTGTCATATTACATTTTTTTTCTCCCTTCAAAAGCTTTAAGTAAGGTCAAATCATCCGCATAGTCCAGTTGTCCACCAATGGGTAAACCAAAAGCAAGACGTGTGATATTGGCCTTTTCTCCGTATTTCTTAGCCAAGTAAAGGGCTGTTGTTTCTCCTTCAACAGTGGCATTAAGTCCTAAAATAATTTCAGTGTCTTGTGTGATTCTTTTTTCTAAATCATTGATGTTTAAATCATCAGGCATAATACCTTTTCTCGTAGAGATATAACCGCCTAATACGTGATATAAACCATGGAATTGTTGTGTTTTTTCAATTGAAGCCACTTCTTTTGCGGATGAAACCACACATATTTTATTTTGGTCACGTCTTTTATCTTTACAGATTTCACACAGCGTATCTTCTGCGAAGTTATGGCACTGCGTACACTCTTGAATATTCTCTGTAAGATCAATCAGTGCCTTTGCCATATCAATGGACGTTTCCTTTTGTAGGTCTAAAAGATGCAGCACATAGCGCTCTGCAGTCTTCCTTCCAACCCCTGGCATGACCATAAAGGATTCAATTAAATTTTCTATTACTTTTGGGTACATATTACTCCTTAATTTCTAAGATATCTCCAAACAAGTCTATCATGACTTGTTCTTTTTCATCAACATAATCATCTTGCCCTGTAATAAAGTCTTCTGGACTTAAGGGATCAGGCAAACTATTTTTAGATGCTAAATCCTTAAATGTTTCTACCGCATGTTTATATTGACTCTCTGTAATACCAAAGACTTGTTTTGGTTTACCAAGTAAGTTTTCTGTAAATGAGATGAGATCATAAAGATTTAACTCATCTAAAATGGCACGGGATTGTGCTTGGTTTTTCGTAACAACCATGATGAAGCTTGCACCACTGGCTGCTATTTGTGAATTATTTAACAAGTTACTTTCTTTAGCCCATCGTGGATTAGATAAGTAATCTTTAAGATTTGGAAACAAAGCCTCATCTTGCATACGAATCTCTTTATCTGCACTCACCATGTATTGTACAATTTCATCAATGCTGAGATCTAACTTTAATGGCTTAGTATCTTGCGCAAACAGATCTACTTGTGTTTGTGGTTTAACTGTTTCAGTTTCTACCGCTACAGTAGGTTCAACTTTTGTTTCTAATTGTGGTTCAGGTTTTTCAATCACCTGTTCAACCACAGATTCTACCTCTTCATCACTGATGAATGGTTCTTCTTCAAAAGTTTCCACTTCAAATGCATCTTCTATAATTTCTTCTTCGAATGAAGCATCTTCAAAGACTTCATCTTGTTTGTCTTCATAATATACCTCTTCTTCGACTGAAGCATTTCTTTGAGTGCTTGTGCCTTTTTCAGTCTTTTCATAAAGTTCAATCATGGCAATTTCAAAATGCACAAAAGGTGTTGCGGAGAATCTAATTTTTTCATGATAGTCTAAAAGTAAATTAATCATCTCTACAATATCTTTATTGTCATAATCATTTTTAATGTATTCGATGAATACTTTGTCATTCATGTTAATGTATTGATCATTTTTAGTATATGCATAAACAAGACTATCTTTAAGTCCTGAAATAAGTTCCATCACAAATCTTGCGACATCCACCGTTTTCTCCATAATGGTTTCTAAACTTTGTAGGAGTTGTGTAATGTCTTGATTTTTAAGACTTTCGAAAAGGTTTACTTTTTCTTCTGGTAATACCATTCCGTTATTATCATAGATACTACGGACCGTAATCTCACCTTCATTGAAAATCATGGCTTGTTCAAGAATGGTTAAAGCGTTTCTCATACCCCCACCTGAAAGTGAAGCAATTAAATCAGATGCATGTGGTTCCATGGTTCTGTGTTCTAAAACCATTATTTTTTCAAGTCGATCTGCAATTTGTTTATTCTGAATTCTTGCGAAATCGAAGCGTTGGCATCGTGAAATTATGGTTGGGAGCACTTTATGTATTTCTGTGGTGGCCAAAATAAAGACGACATGCTCTGGCGGTTCTTCTAAAGTTTTAAGAAGAGCGTTAAATGCACCTTGTGATAACATATGAATCTCATCAATAATATAAACTTTATAGCGACCCTCAATTGGCATAAATTTAACACGTTCAATTAAGTTTCTAATTTCTTCAACACCATTATTACTTGCGGCGTCAATTTCAACGATATCTGGATGTGTGTTTTTAGTTGCTTGAACACAACTGGAACAAACACTACAAATCACTTTTTCTTCGTTTTCACAATTGATTGCTTTTGCGAGTAATTTGGCAGTTGTTGTTTTACCGGTCCCTCTGGGGCCTGTAAATAAAAACGCGTGAGAAATTTTATCTTTTAAAACAGCATTGGTTAGTGCTGTTACAATTGACTCTTGTCCAATGACATCGTCAAAGTTTTGAGGTCTATATTTTCTATATAATGATTGATAAGTCATGAGATCACCACCTTCATCTATTATATCATGCTTATTGATTTAATTTTTGAGACTTTTGTAAATTTTATATGTTATTATAAAGATGGTGATAAAGGTGAAGAAAAAAAGAAATTTCCTCAGTATTCTGTCCACAATATTTTTTATTTTAGGGATTACACTGTTTGGTGTTCATTTCTATAAACAGTATACGGAATCTAAAAATGTTAATAAATTAAAAGAAGACTTTATGTTGTCGTTACAAGACGATCCTGAGGCACCTGAACCTGGTGATGCAGAAAGACCAGAACTTACAGAAAACATTTGGGGACTCTTAACCATCGACTCTGTCGATATTGAACTTCCCATTGCGATTGCTGATAACTTTGATGGTTTGTATTCTCACTTAGTAGCGTATGATTTTGCGCCTGTACCACCTGAACAAGGTAACTTTACCATTGCAGGTCATAATGGTTCTTGTCCTGTTTGTACCTTTAAGTACTTACATGATGTAGAAAATGGTGATTTGGTGACAGTTATGAGTAAAACTCACACCATGACGTATGAAGTTTACGATAAACTTGAAGTCATGAACACTGAAACTTGGGTGTTAGATCCTGTAGAAGATGAAACAACTTTAAGCCTTTTAACTTGTAAGTATTCTTCATGGACCAATCCTTGGCGTTTAATCGTAAGAGCAAGACTCATCGATACACAAGTCAATACTTAATAATTACGAAAAAATGGAAGCTGTCGCTTCCATTTTTATTTGCATTTTTTAAACATCATACGATGCTCAATATCAGCATCTAAGAATATGTCGCCATAAGCACTGTAACCACTTTTCTCATAAAATGGAATGGCTGTAAGCTGTGCACCCAAGCTGAGTGACTCAAAGCCATTGTTACAGGCGTATTTTTCGGCATATAGCATGAGTTTTTTACCAACGCCTTGATTTCTTTGATATTTTAGAATTGCAACACGTCCTACAGTAAGCTTCTTACCTTCTTTAATAAGTCTTAATGTTCCTACAGGCTTGCCTTTTATTGTAGCAATAAGATGAATGACATCGTCTCTATTTAACGAGTCATATTCATCGTATTCAATCTCTGGGTCAACATGTTGTTCATCCACAAAAACTATTTTTCTAATTTCTTTTATTGAATCGAATGTATTTTCGTCTTGAACAAGCGATACAACACATTGTTTTTCTCTTTTTTCTTTAAAGTATTGTGTGAGTATTTCAGCTGCTTCTTTTTCAAGAACACCTGAGATTACATCTGGGTAGTGATTAAACCCATTTACCTCCAATAAATTGACATTAGAACCAAATGATCCACCTTTAGGATCAAAAGCACCAAATACAACAGTGCCAACTCTAGATTGAATGATACTGCCTGCACACATGATGCATGGCTCTAATGTGACATATAAGATACAATCATTGAGTTTCCATGTACCTAAGTGTTTGGCTGCTTCTTGAATTGCGAGCATTTCTGCATGGTGAATTGGATTTTGCATGGTTTCACGAGTATTATGAGCACGCGCAATAATCTTATCTCGATATACTATAATTGCACCTACTGGCACTTCATCAAGTTCACAAGCTTTCTGTGCTTCTATCAATGCTTCTTTCATATACAGTTCATGCATAGTTTCACCTTCTTTTGGATATAAAAAAAGCCACTACACACAATAGAGCTGACGTATGGCTGCTGTATTCCTACCCTGACCAGATTAGTTAGATATTGTTGTAGTAGCAATTATTATTATACACAAGATAAATATTTTTGCAATGTTTCACGTGAAACATTATACTATGGTAAGAAAGGATGTGACCCATGGTAAAACTATTTATCACTGACATGGATCAAACACTCTTAGATGATGATTCTCAGTTACCAAAAAGAACCCAGGAGATCATTGATCGCTTAGAAAAAGAAAAGAAAATGTTTATTGTCGCAAGTGGTAGAACACTGACAAACTTAGAATATAAATTTAAGGATATCGATCACAATTTATCTTTTATTTCAGATAATGGCGCAATTGTAAAACATAAAGGAGAAATCCTACATACAGAGGTAATAGATGAGAATCAAGCTGAATCAGTCATTAACACGATGAGAGCCATGAAAGATGCTAATATCGTCGTGATTAAGGCAGATATGGCTTATATTGAGAACGATCGTGAAGACCATATGGATGTTTTAAGAGAATACTACAACAAACTGACAGTTGTAGATGACCTGATGAATTATCGTGATGGTGTCATTAAAATTACTTCTTTAAGTCTAAATGACAGTCATGAGAACTATCTCAATCATGTCGAAAACAAGCTTGACGATGGCCTGCATGGTGTTGAATCAGGTGATGTTTGGATTGATGTTACGAAAAAAGGTGTCAATAAAGGGAAATCCCTGCAAATCCTAATGGATAAATATGACATCAAGCCCGAAGAAGTCGTTTCTTTTGGTGATTACTTCAATGATTTAGAAATGATTCAAATCGCGAAGTATGGCTATGTTGTAGAAAACGGTGCTGAAGGATTAAAAGAACATGCATATGAAGTGATTGGTAAAAATACTGATGATGCAGTGATTCATAAAATATTAGAACACTTAGAATAGTAAGAAAGCCTGTAAGTTTTGATGCTTACAGGCTTTTTATTATGCTTTTAACTTTTTATTGAATCCCATATAAGGTTGTAATGCTTCAGGAATAAGCACACTGCCATCTTCTTGAATATTATTCTCTAAGAAAGCAATGAGCATTCTTGGTGGTGCAACAACTGTATTATTTAATGTATGCGCAAAGACACGCTCTCCGTTTTCTTTATTGATACGGATTTTAAGTCTTCTTGATTGTGCATCTGTGAGGTTTGAGCATGATCCTACTTCAAAGTATTGTTTTTGTCTTGGTGACCAAGCCTCAATATCAACACCTTTATGCTTTAAATCAGCCAAATCTCCCGAACATGACTCATAAACGCGTACTGGAATGTCTAATGTCCTAAAGAAGTCGACTGAATTCTTAATGAGTTCTTCAAACATCTCGGCACTGTCTTCTGGTTTACATACGACGACCATCTCTTGTTTCTCAAATTGGTGAATACGAAATACTCCACGTTCTTCAATACCATGTGCCCCTACTTCTTTTCTGAAGCATGGTGAGTAAGATGTAAGTTTTTGTGGTAAGTCTTTTTCTTCAAGAATTGTGTCAATGAACTTCCCTACCATGGAATGTTCACTGGTTCCAATAAGATAAAGGTCCTCTCCTTCAATCTTATACATCATGTTTTCCATCTCTTCAAAGCTCATAACACCAGTAACTACGTGGCTTCTTACCATAAATGGTGGAATAACATAATCATAACCACGATCAATCATGAAATCACGTGCATAAGCAGTCACAGCTGAATGAAGTCTTGCGATGTCTTTTTGTAGGTAATAGAACCCATGACCACTGGTCTTTCTCGCACTGTCCAGATCAATACCATTGAAAGATTCCATAATATCAACATGATAGGGCACTTCAAAGTCTTTTTCTTCTGGTTCCCCTACTTTATAGAGTTCAACGTTTTCTGTATCATCTTTACCGTTGGGTACATCATCCGCAATAATATTAGGGATTTGCATGACCATTTGGTTAATTTCTTCGAGTAATGGCCCTTCTTGAACTTCTAATTCTTTAAGTTCTGACGCCAATTCTTGAACTTTAGCTTTAACAGCCTCTGCTTCTTCTCTTTTCTTTTGACCCATAAGTTGGCCAATTTCTTTTGAGAGTGCATTTCTTGAGCCTCTTAACTCGTCAGCTCTTGTTTTAATTTGACGATAAGATGCGTCTTTTTCAATGATTTCATCTACCATTTCAATTTTATGGTCTTGAAACTTTTTCTTTAAATTCTCTTTGATGAGTTCAGGATTGGTCCTGAATAAGTTCATATCTAACATAATTTCCTCCTAAAAATAAAAAAAACACCCTCTAGGGACGAATAAATCGTGGTGCCACCCTACTTCAAATGTTTCACGTGAAACATTTCTTAAACAGATAACGGTTGTTTGCCGGATATCTCAGGGGTAGAACCAATAATTACCTTGAATGTTTTTCACCAACCAACATCTCTCTAAACAAGCTTCCTTATTTTTATCCCCGTCTTAGACTTAT
>CAYSBB010000038.1:0-11052 GCA_964429205.1 uncultured Erysipelothrix sp. | reverse complement strand
AATGACGCACCATCTTAAAGTCTTTTTCTGGGATATGACGAACTAATGACAAGATAAATTTTTCTACACGAACAAAATAATGATACAGTCAAAGAGATCTACCCAGATGGGATTCATGCTGTATTAAAAGATTACTTTAAAGAAGATAATGTTAATATTGCAACTTTAGAAAATCATCGCGCAACACTGAGTGATGAAGTGTTAAACAATACAGATGTATTAATTTGGTGGGGACATTTAGCCCATGATAAAGTTGATGATGGTATTGTGGATAAAATCCATAACCGTGTTTTAGATGGGATGGGCCTTGTGGTCCTTCACTCAGGACACATGTCTAAAATATTTATCAAACTTATGGGAACCACTTGTGATTTAAAGTGGCGTGAAGGGGATGACAATGAGCGTATTTGGATCATTGACGCATCACACCCTATCACAGAAGGTTTAGATGCCTATATTGATCTTGAACAAGAAGAAATGTATGGTGAACAATTTGATGTGCCAACACCAGATGAGCTGTTAATGGTATCTTGGTTTAAAGGTGGAGAAGTCTTTAGAAGTGGGATGACGTATAAGCGTGGTAAAGGGAAGATCTTTTACTTTAGACCCGGACATGAAACATATCCAACGTATTATCATGAAGAGATTAAAAAAGTCATTCAAAATGCCACAAAATGGGCCAAGCCAACACAAAACTTTAATAGAGACTTTGGCAATAAAGCGCCTCTAGAAAGAGGTTCAAAATGAACATAGGAATATGCGGCTATGGTGGGATGGGAAGACACCATGGTACTTATCTGATTCCCAAAAGTAAACAGTTCAAAGTCATGGGTGTGTATGATGTTGATACATCAAGACAAACCCAAGCTATAGAAGATGGCTTTAAAAACTATGAAACATATGAAGCAATGCTTAAGGATGAAAACATTGATGTCATCTTAATTGCCACACCCAATGAAATTCATAAAGATTTATCAATCGATGCCATGAGACATAAGAAACATGTTATCTGTGAAAAACCAGTGACACTGACTTCTTTAGAACTTGAAGAAATTATGGCGGTAGAAAAAGAAACAGGTCAAACATTCATGGTTCATCAAAATAGAAGATGGGATGAAGATTACCTTGTGGTAAGAAATCTTTTTGAACACAAAAAAATTGGAGATGTCTTTCATATTGAATCCAGAGTCCACGGGGCAAATGGGATACCTGGAGACTGGCGCTGTGAGAAAAAACATGGCGGCGGGATGCTTTATGATTGGGGTGTTCATCTATTAGATCAAATCTTACGCATGGTCGAAAGTCCTTTAAAATCCGTCAGTAACATCAACTCCTATGTTTTAGGGCATGATGCAGATGATGGTTTCACAAGTTTATTACAATTTGAAAGTGGTGTGATGTGTCTTGTGGAAGTATCAACCACAAACTTCATTCCTTTACCCAGATGGTATGTGAAGGGTACTGAAGGTACGGCTGTAATCAATGATTGGAATCTATCGGGTGAAATGATTAAGTACAATGTGGATGCAAAATATGTTGCGCCCACACCCATTAAAGCGGGGGCTGGTTTTACCAAAACCATGGCGCCGTTAAATCATGGCTCAATCATTAAGATGGAATTACCATCACCAAAAAAAATGTCAGTTCCATTTTATGATAATTTCTTAGAATCTTTAGAAGATAAATCAAAGATCATTGTGAAAAATGAAGAAGTGCTTGAAGTGATGCGGCTTATTGAAGCGATGTTTGAAGCACATCATACAAATTCAATCATTCATTTTTAAGGAATATGACGGAGAAATCCGTCTTTTTTCATGTAAAAATTCAGCGAACGCGGAATTTATATGATATAATAGTAAAGTCACTAAAAATTAAAGAGGTATTAATTATGCAGATGAGTTATCGCAAATTATGGAATTTGCTGGAACAAAGAAAAATGAGAAAAAAAGATTTATGCTTGCTTTCTGGAATCAGTCATACATCAGTAGCGAAGCTGGGACACAATAAAAATGTGAACACAGATGTTTTGGTTAAAATATGTCATGCCTTGGAATGCGACATTAGTGATGTAATGGAATACGAGGAGGATTAATATGGGAAGAATATACTTTGCGATTGTGAATCGCGGTAAAGCCAATGCCCTGATGAAACATGCCGAGAAATTGGGTGTTTTAGAGGGAACGATTCTTTTAGGCGAAGGAACCGTTCGCTCTAAATTATTGGAGGAGTTGGGTTTAAACCATACACAAAAAGAAGTGGTGATGATGCCAGTCACCAAACAACAAGATGAATTACTTCATAAAGAAATTTCTGAGAAGTTTAAGTTCAATGAGAGAAATCAAGGAATTGGTTTTTCAGTACCGTTTATGAGATGGCAAAAAGATTCAGATTCATTTTCACTGGATGAAGATGTTTTTGAATACAGTTTAATTATGAGTATTGTTGAAGAGGGAAGAAGTGGCGACATTATTAAAGTAGCGCGTCGTGCCAAAGCAAGAGGTGGTACTGTAATACATGGTCGTGGTGCAGGGGTACCCAAAGACTATTATTTTCCCATTCAAGTTGAACCGCAAAAAGATACCGTCTTGATTGTTGTACATAATAAAAAAGCACAAGAAATTCAAGACAGTATCGCAAAATCACTGGAAGAAGAAAAAACAGGCATAGTCTTTTCTTTACCTGTTGTAAAAACAAGTGGGATCTTTGAAGACCGTGTTGAAGAAAAATTAAATAAAGTTAAAGGAGGCAGCGCATGAGTTTATTTTTAGATAAAATGAAAGAAGTCTCCAAAACACTTTTACCCGTTGTAATTTTAGTTTTAATCTTATCAGTAAGTGTTGTCAAAGTGCCTACAGATATTACCATTCGTTTTCTAATTGGAAGTGCACTGCTTCTGGTTGGACTCACCATATTTTTATGGGGTGTTGAAATTGCGATGAACCCCATTGGGAATTATATGTCCAAAGAAGTGGCTTCATCCACAAAACTTTGGAAAATTGCGTTTTTAAGTTTTTTATTAGGATTCTTAATTACCGTAGCTGAACCTGATCTTTTAATTTTAGGAAATCAAATAGAAGGTGCATCAGGTGGTACCATGAGTTCATTTATCATAGTCTATATGGTTTCACTGGGCGTTGGGATTATGGTTTCATTGGGTGTCTTTAGATTATTAAGAGGCATGAAGATGAATCTTTTTATGGCTTTAGTCTATGGTGTCATCTTGGTCTTAGGATTTTATGTATCTGAAGAATTCTTAGCGATTGCTTTTGATGCATCAGGTGCCACAACAGGGGCCCTAACAACACCCTTTGTCTTATCACTCTCTTATGGCTTGTCTTCATTTAAAGGGGGACAAGATTCTGAGGAAAACTCATTTGGTCTTGTAGGGATCATGAGTTCAGGTCCGATTCTAGCGGTGATGCTGATTTCAATTATATCAGGCCAAAAGAACATTCAAGGTGTTGCAGAAGACTATGTATTTTTAACAGGTATTTTCACACCCATCTTTACAACCTTACCCTATGTGATTAAGGAAAGTGTGATGGCGCTTGTCCCCATCAGTGCTTTATTCTTAGGCTTTAACTTTATGAAGTTTAAAATTGGTAAAGATGAACTGCGTAATATTTTTATTGGAATTGGCTTAACACTGATAGGGCTTGTATTGTTCTTAACAGCTGTAAACTCTGGGTTTATGGATATGGGACGTATGCTTGGGATGATGATTGCAGAACTCAATACAACCTTACTGATTCTGATTGGATTTGGTTTGGGGCTTATTATCGTACTTGTTGAACCTGCTGTGCACGTTCTGGGAGAACAGATTGAAAGTGTGAGTGGGGGTTCGATTCCACTTTCTATTATTCGTTTAACCTTATCCTTGGGTGTTGGAACGGCGATTGCGATTTCGATGCTTCGAATTGTTAGTCCCAATGTGAAGCTTTGGTATTTCTTATTACCAGGATTTCTCATTGCGGTAATTGTCTCATTCTTCTCAGATCCCATCTTTGTGGGAATTGCGTATGATGCAGGAGGCGTGGCTTCAGGGCCCATGACCGCAACCTTCGTCTTAGCCTTTGCACAAGGTGCAGCATCCAGCATCCCAACCGCAAACGTACTTGTGGATGGTTTTGGTGTGATCGCCATGGTTGCGATGGCGCCGGTATTCTCACTGATGATACTGGGTCTTATCTTTAAAAACAAAAAAGTTGTTGTGCATGATGAAGTTGAAGTGGCAGTTGAAGAAAAAGGCCTTGGCTATGTTCCTCAAACCAGTTTCCACTTTGTGATGGCAATCATTGAGCGTGGCTTTTCAGATCTTGTGGTTGAAGTCGCAAGAAGTGTGGGCGCAGATGGGGCGACAATTTTCCATGGTCGTGGACTCTTTGAAGATCACCACATTCAAATCCCACTGGTCAATGTACCCCTTCAGGAAGAACAAGAACTTGTCTGTTTTGTGATATCATCTGATGCTTCAGAAAACTTGGCACGTACACTTGTGAACCATGAAACACTTGAGAAAAAGGGCGACATTTCAATCTATATGACCCATACAACCCTCAAGCCAGAGGATTTAAATATTTAAAACACAAAACTTCATATCTTAATTTAGTGAGATATGGAGTTTTTTTTATTTAATTTGTGATAGAATATATCTTATGAATCAAAAACTATGGACGAAGAATTTTACGATCATCACACTGGGGACTGTGATCTCAATGTTAGGAAATGCCATTGCAGGATTTGCGCTGGCAGTTTTAATCTTGGAATTAACGGATTCTAGTTTTGCGTTTGCGCTTTATTTAACACTCAATAACATTCCAAGACTATTAGTACCCATGATTGCAGGGACTTTTTTGGATAAGTTTTCACGCGTTAAAGTGGTCTATAGTTTAGACTTCTTATCAGCTTTTGTATATGTCTTTATCTTTATAGGATTGAAGTTTGAATTTTTAAACTTCGGATCATTTCTTGTTTTAGCGGTAATTATTGGAACCATTGATAGTATTTATTCAGTGGCTTATGACTCTTTATATCCAACTTTTATTACACCTGGTAACTTCTCAAAAGCGTATTCTATTTCATCGATGATTTACCCCATTGCGGCATTTATGACACCGGTTGCGGCTTTTGTGCATGAAAGTATTGGACTTGAAGTGCTCTTTTTATTCAATGCGATTGCATTTTTTATTGCATCACTTTTTGAAATGATGTTGGATCGTGATGAGAAGCATGTTCAAAAAGGTGTGAAGATCTTTAAGTTTAAAGACTTTAGAAAAGAATATAAATCAGGAGTTCGTTATATTTGGATGGAAAAAGGTATTTTAACTATAACCTTATATTTCTTTTTAAACTCTTTATTTCAAACTTCTGCCACAGGGACTTTGGAAATGCCTTATTTTAAATCGCAGCCACATCTTGGCTATCAACTTTTTACCTTTGTCTCAACGGCGAATGTATTGGGGCGCTTTATTGGTGGGATGATCCATTATAAGTTCTCATTTAAGAAAGATATGAAGTTTAATATTGCGATGATTGTATATATTGTGATTTGTTTTACCAATGGTTTTATGTTGTTTATGCCATTTCAACTGATGTTAGTCTTGAGTTTCATGACTGGTATTTTCTCAGTGACATCATTCAATATCCGCATTTCTTCTACGCAGGCTTACGTGCCTGATGAAATTAGGGGACGCTTTAATGGGACTTTCCAAATGATGAGTACCAGTGGTGTGATCTTGGGTCAAATGATATGGGGTGTGTTGGGAGAGCGTATTGCGGCACCGTATCTTATTTTAAGTGGGAATATGATTACTTTACTCTTAACCTTCATTGTGGTTTTTAGAAGAAGAGCCTTTGTGAAGCCAATTTATAATAGTGAAGTTTAGGCATTTGAGTACCATTTTTTTAAATTATTCGTTATAGTTTTACATACAAAGGGTAAGAAAGAGGGTGTTTTTTTTATGATTGAATTGAAACATATTTCGCATGAATTTATGCATCAAGGTAAGATGGAAAAAATACTCGATGATATTAACTTAAAGATTGAAAAGAAAGAAATCTTTGGATTGATTGGACCTACCGGGAGTGGTAAATCCAGTCTTTTAAGAATCATGAATGGTTATCTTGACGCAACAGAAGGAAGCGTCTTTTTGATGTCTGAGCCAATGGATAAAACACGTAAAAGCCAGATAGTTAAAAAGACAGCCACCTTGTTTCAACATTTTAATTTATTATCAAATTTAAATGTGCTTGAAAATGTGATGCTGCCCAATAAACTGAGAAAAAGTGATCGCACACAAAGTGAGCGTGATGCGAAAAAACTTTTGAAGTTTGTGGGGCTTGAAGGCTATGAGGAAGCTTACATTAAAACTTTATCAGGGGGACAAAAACAAAGGGTTGCGATTGCGCGCGCTTTGATGAGTGAGCCTGAGATTTTGTTTTGTGATGAGCCAACCTCTGCCTTAGATGACCATATGAAAAACGAAGTGTTAACACTTTTAAAGGATATCAATGAAAAGATGGGGATGACCATTGTGATGGTCTCTCATGATATTTCAGTGATTCGCTATCTATGTGATCGTGCAGCGATCTTAGAGAATGGCAAAATTCAAGAAGTTGTTACACTAACACATCAAGATTTAGAAAAGTTTTCTTATAGAAAGGCGCTTTTAGCATGATACAAAAAACACTTTTTCAATTTAAAGATGCTTTGATTAAAGCCATTTTTGAAACAGTTCAAATGATGTCAGTTGCGATGCTTTTTTCTTTAATCTTTGGCCTTATTTTTGGCTTTATGCTCTTTGTGTTTAGAAAAAACGGCACGTATGAAAAGCCGCTTTTATATATGATATTGTCAAGTTTGATTAACCTTGTGCGTTCAGTTCCATTTATTCTTTTCATCATTGTGATGATTCCATTTAATCGAAAGATTATAGGAACTGGCTTTGGTGTATATGCTTCAATGATTCCTTTGAGCATCATGGGCATTGCGACCTTTTCGCGTTTTGTGGAACAGGATCTCTTAGATGTGAATCCTTCAATTCATGAAACGGCGTATGCACTGGGTGCTAATAAACTACAATATTTCAAGGAATTCTTACTTGTAGAAGCAAGATCAAGCCTTGTTTTAAGTTTTACTTCTACCAGTATTTCACTTTTATCATATTCCACAGTGATGGGGATTATTGGTGGGGGTGGCCTTGGTTATTTGGCGATGGCTGAAGGGTATCATAATTTTAATTATCCACTGATGTGGTTGATTATTGTTTTAATGATTCTTTTGGTTCATCTGATTCAAAGTGTGGGAAATCTTGTTTCCCGAAAAATAGATTACCGTTAAAGGAAGGTATATATGAAAAAAATATTAGGAATTTTACTGATTGTCTTATTACTGGTTGGCTGTTCACAAAAAAAAGATGAAACCCTGGATGTTGGGGTGGCATTTTATCCGATGAAAGATATTTTAGAACTTGTGAAGGATGACCTTTTAGAAGAGGGCATTACCTTGAACATTCATGAGTTTTCAGATTATCAAACACCCAATAATTTATTAAAAGATAAAGAACTTGATGCGAACATGATCCAACATCAATATTTCTTAGAAGCATTCAATACGGCAAATAATTCAGATTTAAAAGTCATCATGCCCATTTATCATGCAACCTTTGCGTTATACAGTAAAGAATTGTTGAATCTTGATGATATTCCAGAAGGTGCGATGATTACTGTTGCGGATGATGCCACAAACTTTACACGCTCACTTTACTTACTTGATCAAGCTGGTTTAATTGAAGTGGATAAAAGTGATCTTTCAAATTTAACAGAAGATGACATCATTTCAAATCCAAAAAACTTAGATTTCTCAGATAAAGTGCCACTCACAAGTCTTGCGTCCCGTTATGTTGAGACAAATCTTGCGATTATGTATCCAACATATGCTAAGAGCTTGGAACTTCAAGGTAATGAACAAAGGCTCTTTACAGAAAATCAAGATACATACACAGAAGGCTATGCAATTTCTTTAGTCTCTAGAACAGATAATGAAAATGAAGCAAAAATTCAAAGTTTAATGAAAGCTCTGAACAGTGATAAAGTGAGAGATTTTCTCATTGAAAATTATGATTGGGCAAGTAAACCTGCCTTTTAAAACACGAAGGTCAACCTAAATAGATGGGTTGACCTTTAAGTTTTCTGGAAAGTTTTGTATAATGAAGTTAGAAGAGAAAATAATTTAAAACAACTTATCCCATCTTTTAAGGTGATGTCGTACTGAAGAAAGTGGGTTTTTTATGATAACAATCATTACAGGAGCAAGCCTTAGTGGCAAAACAAATTTGGCACATCGTTTGATGATCCGAACACAAACGCCGTATATCTCTCAAGATCATTTGAAAATGGGTCTGATTAGAAGCGGTGAAACAACTTTAAGTGTTGAAGAAGATGAAAAGATGACAGAGTATCTTTGGCCAATTTGCGTTGGTATGATTAAAACTGCCATTGAAAACAAGCAAGATTTAATTGTGGAAGGTGTGTATGTTCCGGATGATTGGATTACGAGTTTTGATGATGAACATTTGGCAGACATTCGCTTTGTCTGTTTGGTGATGAGTGAAAACTATATCAATAATGATTTTGAGGCCATCGTCAATCATGCTGAAGTTATTCAAGAAAGAATGGATCACGACTTCACTAAGGAAAAAGTCATTGAGGATAATCAACACTTTTTTGATATGTGTGAAAATAATTTATATCCATATATTTACATCGATGACGATTATATCATTGATATTGAGGCACTGCTCATATAGGAGGCGTTTATGGATGAGTTAACATATCATGCGAAAGTGATAAAAGTTTATGAAGATGACAGCATTTTAGTTATGCCTGTTCCTTTTTCAAAAGTAGACTATAGACAAGAAATGCGCCTTTTAACAGGTGCTACTAAAATGTATGATCGCTTTGGCCAAAGGGTCGATGCAACATATTTCAGAAAGAATCAGTGGATTAAGTTTATCACAAATGGCATCATGACCATGTCCTTACCACCACAGCTCAATCCAACAATTCTCTATGAACATATTCCCATGCTAGAATTTGAAGCAGAGATTTTAGAAATGAACCATCAGATCACACTGAAGGTTGTGGATGATTGTGGTTCATTTGTGAGTGGGAACCTAAAATTGAACTTTTTTGAAGAACCCATTGTGTTTGATTCAGAAGACCAGATTTTGGAAATGAAAGATTTAAGTGTTCATGATAAAGTCAATGTTTTATCCATTGTGAGCTTTTTTACCCATGAGCCTTTAATTGAACTGTATCGATTAGAAAAGAAACTCAATGCATGATTTTATTTTTTGAACTTGAATTAAAATTACCTTACACAAACTCATTAAAAGAAAAAAGAAATATCCTGAAAAGCATGCTAGAGAAAATCAAGCGTCGCTATAATGTTTCGGTGATTGAAAGTGATGCACAAGACAATATCAATCGTTCACGATTGAGTTTTGTGCTTATTTCTTTATATCAAAATAATGCAGTATCTCAGATGCAAGAAATTCTTCAATTTATAGAAGAAAATTATGAAGTAGAAGTGATAGATATCATTAAAGAATTCTTGTAAATATGTTATTATTGAAATAGCATGAAGAAACGTAGATTTACACCCTCACGATGGACACCTTATTTTCTATCGATCATTGTTGTAATTTTCCTGTTTTTTTCGACAGGTTTTTTAACAGGGCATTTTGTGAATAATTTCCTTCATAATCAGATTCTTAATGAGTCTTTAAACTTAACTGAAGGGACTAACTTCTCACTTCAAACGATGATAGATGCGACACAAATCATTGAAGATTTGATGCATGAAAAACTCATGACTGCCAGTAAAGTCTTGGTTAGTTATGAAGGTGATATTGATAATGATGCATTAAAAGAAATAGCGGCTGGTACTGATATTGATGAGATCTATATCTACAATAATGAAGGGACCATCGTTTTTACCAATGATAAATATCTTGGGTACCAAACACCATCTGATCATCCTGTATCACAATTTATGAAAGGTGAGGAGGGGATTGCTTTTGATGAAATTCGAAAAGACACTGAAGGTGAAGGTTACTACAAATATGCTTATTTCAGACTCAATGACAACTATATGGTTCAAACTGGTCTAAAAGCTGAGAGAATTAAAGCTTTGACAGAACGTTTCTCTACGCAAAACTATCTAGATGAAGTCCTGGCTTTCGATTCAATCATCCGTGTTGAACTGATGCTGGATGAATCAAAGATCAGTTCCTTGATTGAATTTCAAAAAAGTGAATTTGAAATGGACGATTTTGAATCACAAAATTTCTTAAATGATGATTTTGTGTATCGTGAAGTAAAGCTTGAACATACAGATGTTTTAGAAGTTATTTCGCCACTGATTGTTGAAGATGAAGTGGTGGGTTCACTTTATTTATTCTATACACTGGCCCCAACACAGCGCATCATTCAACTTGTGCAATTCTTTATTGGACTGCTCTTTGCGCTGTTGGCGATTATTTTAGGTATTTTAGTTTGGACTTTATATATTAAAAATGAAAATATTGATACACTTTCTTATAGTGACAGTGAACTTGATGTTTATAACCGCGCTTATTTCTTCAGTAACTTAAGAGATATTATTGAATCAAAAACAACCTTAGATGGTGTGTTTGTGATCTTTGTGTTTGAGAACTTGGGACGGCTTCGTTTAGTTCATTCCTATGACAAGTTACAAGCGTTCTTAATGAACTTGGGTAATAATTTCAAGGTTTTATGGAATGAAAATCTATATCGCTATGTCGAAGACACCATTGTCTTTTATGTCAGTGACATTGATGATGTAACACAATTGATCCATAAAATTGAGCGTACTAAGGTTGCTCTTCTTGGCACAGATAAAAATCACTTGGGTGTGAACATTCTTACGGCTATATTACCCACCAATGAAAACTACCAAACAGAAGAAAATATTGCACAAAATATTGAACTTGCGATTTTAGATTTAAAGAAAAACCCTGAACAAGAAAC
>CAYSBB010000037.1:0-11315 GCA_964429205.1 uncultured Erysipelothrix sp. | reverse complement strand
ATAATAGCATAAGGGGTGCAGCATTTCAACCTCAAAATGATTTTTCTTACGAATATATTTGTGTTGTTTTTCGACTTTCAAAAATAAAGCCAATCAACAATCCAATCACGAAAATATTAACCCATGAAAGACCAATTGATGCCAGTGGTAGTTTATCTTTATAGAAAAGGATTAAACTCATATCTTTAAACGGCGCTATACTCTTAAACACTTCTAAGAAAGATCCGATTAAAGTGAAGAGTAAACTGAATTTTAGAAGTTGCGACTTTTTATCCCAATTTTTTATAAAGAGTCCAATAAATACATGTACCAAAGATAAAGGATAAATAAAGTTTAAAACAGGAACTGCATAGGTAATGATACTTTCTAAACCAAAATTAGAAACCACAAAAGCCACAAGACTTGTGATGAGGACCATGATTTTGTATGAGATGTTAGTGATATCTGAAAAATAAGTACTGACAGATACCACAAGTCCAATGGCCGTTTTTAAACACGCAAAGGTAATTAAGATGCCAAAGAAGATGAGTCCAACATGGCCAAAGTAATGCACAAAGATTTCACCCAGTGCCAAACCACCATTACTGGAGACATTTAAAATGTTTACAGATGATGCGCCCATAAAACCAAGAATTGAATAAATCACAAACATGTAAAGGCCTGCAAAAACGGATGCAATCACCACATCATTAAAACGTTCTTTGGTGTTACCATGTTTATCGTTGGCTGAAATAATCACAAAACCAAACATTAAAGCAGCCAAAACGTCCATCGTTTGATATCCATCTTCAAACCCTTTTAGAAATGGATTACCAAGATATAATTCAGTTGCTTCTATATTAAAAATTGTTCCCATTGGCTTTAGCAAAAATACAGTAAAAAACATGATCAACATTGCCAAGAATAAAGGATTGATGATGACTCCAATTAATGTTTTGATCTTATTTGGTTTTAAAGCCAAGATTGCCGCAAAGATAAAGAATAATCCAGAGTAGATAAAAAGTCCCATATTATGGTTTGCGGATGGGAAGATGGTACGGATGCTAACTTCATATGGTACAGTTGCGGTTCTTGGAAGCGCAAATAAAGGTCCAATGGTCAATAAAAGTAGAATGGTAAAAAGACGTGCATATCTTTTACCATAAGGGTATAAACTTTCTTCTAAATTATCTTTTTTAGTTTTTGCGGTAAAGATTACCGCAAGAACAGCTAAGCCCACAGCTGAAATCACAAAGCCAAATAAACTCGTCATACTTTTATTCGCAGAGTTTTGTCCAATACTTACAGGAAAGATTAAATTCCCAGCTCCAAAAAACAAGCCAAATAATAAACTCGATAATACAATCCTATGTTTTATACGATTTTGCATAAACACAACTCCTTAATTTTTTGTTAATAGATTTAGTTTACATCATATTGAGATATAAGAAAAGCTTGATTAGTAATTAACCAAGCTTTACGTTTTATGCTTCCTTTTTAAAAGCTGTTTTTAATACTTTAAAGAGTTTCATACGGTTTCCGTAATTTAAGGAACCCATACGGTAAATATAAATTGAAATATATGCAATCAGCACAGTAACCCCAACCATGAGCACCAGTGAAATTACAATTTGAAGTGTTGGAACACTTGTCATCATATAACGAATTGGCATGGTGAAGAGTGATACAAATGGCACATAGGAACTGATCTTAACCAGTGTAGTATCTGGTGAAGACATAGCTGTTGTGGCAATTAAATATGCAATCACAAAGACAACGGTGACCGATGAGACTGCAGAAGCAACATCTTCCACTTTTGAAACAAGTGACCCTAGTGCTGCATAAATGAATAAATAAAGTAAATATCCAGTAAATGAGAATACGGCATATATCACCATCACATCAACACTTGCCCCACCTAGAAGCATATCCATAATCATTTCAGGATAATAACTTTGATTTAAGCTAAATCCAATATATGTCACAAGTCCAATGAGTACAACTTGAATGAATCCTGCCAATCCTGCTGCCAAGACTTTACCAATAATGAGTGTCTTTGGGTTTGTGGAAGTTATGAGTAGTTCCATGGTACGGCTGTCTTTTTCTCTTGCGACTGAGGTTGCGACCAGTTGGCCATACATTAAGATTAAGAAGTAAAGACCAAAGAGTGCCACAAAACCGAATAAGAGACCTTGTGTTGCATCTTTTCCTAAAACATCATAATCAACATTGAATTCAACATATTGTGCATCTGCCACAACATTTGGATCAATATCATTTTCAATGAGTTTTTTATTAATCAGCGCACTTCTTAAAACATCTTCAAAGAAGTCTTCATTAAAATCAAAGCCACTGTCTTTTTTAATCACAGTATAAGTATCAAGTGAAGTCATCACATAAGCTGCATCATAAGTTTCATCTAACACCGCATCTTTAGCAGATGTTGTGTCTGTTGTAAAAGTCATACCATCAACGCCTGTAAAGATAACTTTTAATTCTTCAATAAGTGCTGTATCTTCTGATGTGACCACTACAGATCCAAAATCATAAACTGAATCTGGTTCAGTTACTTCATGATCACTGGATGAACCTTTACTATCAAACATCGCAATGATGCGTGGCGCAAATGTACCCCCAAAGAAAATCAGTGAAACAACCAGTGTTGAAATCAACATTGATTTCTTTTTGATGAGTTCATTGAATTCAAATTGAAAAACTGTTTTGAGTCTTCTCATTTAACTTCACCTACTTTCGAAACAAAAATCTCTTGTAAGCTTGGTGCATAAGGTCCAAACTGTTCAATTTCATACCCTTTACCAATGATATCACCCAGAAGTGCATTGGCATCCATATCATCAGGTAATGCTATAATGAGTGAATTTGCATCTTTTGTGACATCAATCGCTCGCTCTTTGAGATAATTTTCTAAGTTTTCATTTGTGGATGCGAGACGTTTTTTATTGCCACCCAAGTCATGTTTAATGGCTTGTAAATTACCTTGTAAGATAATCTCACCATTATCAATGATCGCGATGTCATCACAAAATGATTCTACATAACTCATTTGATGACTTGAAAAAATAATAATTTTATCATTTGAGATATACTCTGAGAGTGCATCTTGGAAAAGTGATGAGTTCACAGGGTCAAGTCCTGAAAAGGGTTCATCTAAAATTAAAATATCTGGTTCATTTAAGAAGGCCTGTGTAATTTGAACTTTTTGTTGGTTCCCTTTTGATAGTGTTTCTAATTTTCTATTTAAATATTGGTCAATTTCAAAACGTTTTGTCCAGTATTCCACGGATTGTGTTGCGTTGTCTTTATCAGCACCGCGTAACATCGCAAAATAAATCAATTGATCTTTTACTTTACTTTTTCCATACATACCACGCTCTTCTGGTAAATAGCCAATGGTATATTTTTGTGGGTCAAAACTTTTCCCATCTAAAAGAATCTCACCTGAATTTTGTTTAAATACATCCATCAAGATTCTGAGTGATGTTGTTTTACCAGCACCGTTTCTTCCCAAATACCCAAATATTTGGCCAGAGTTGACAGTGATTGAAATATCTTTTAAAACATGGAAATCATCAAAGTATTTATTTATATTTATAAATTCTAATTTCATATGTTCCTCCTTGTATCACAGTACTAATACAAGGTACATGGTTTTATGTGATTTGTCAAATGATATTATAAAGAGAAAAGACTTCGATTTAAACCAAAGTCTTTATAATTCCTATTTAAATATGTTTCCTAAAAGGTCTTTTACAACATCCGTTGCATCTTTTTCCTTCTTATTATTTGTTTTATTATTTGAAGGGTTGACCATATCTTTTAGAAGTCCTGAAAGTAATGTGCTGGCCCCTGCACCTGCAAGCATCTTCACTAGCATGCCACTATCAAAGCCTGAGTCTTTTTTCTTTTGACCACCCAAGTATCCCATCACAAGTGGCGCAAGCATCATCATGAGCTTGCCTGTTGTATCACTTGAAAGTCCTGAAGATTTTGAGACTTCTTTTTGAACTTTTGTTTTATTGGTTCCCAGTAAGTGTCCCAATATTTTCTCACCATCTTTGAGATCTAAATTTTTTAAAAAGTTATTAGGATTTTCTACTTTATCATTTTTATGATCATCCAGTGCATTCATTAAAGATGTGAGTCCATTTTCACTTTTAATATTCTCTTGCATCCCTCCAAATAAAGCAGGAACCAGTGTTGTCGCAGCTTTTGCGATTTTATCTGGATCTTCATTTAAAGTTTTGCTGAATGCATCCATCATTTTATCTTGACCTAAAGTTTGTAAAACCATTTGTGTTAAATCCATAGTAATACCTCCATTATGTGTATTATACCATGTAAGGGGAAACAACATGTATCTGCATGCATTTAAAAACCACCGTTTGTGATACGGTGGCGGTGGTTAACATTTATTTTTTAAATTTATCTTTCAATTCATCAACTTTGTCGGCAGCTTTATCTTTTAAATCTTTTGATTTCTCTTTAGTTTCATCCACAAATTCTTTTGTTTTTTCTTCTAATTCTTCTGCTTTTTCTTTCAGAGAATCCAGTGCTTTTTCACTTTTGTCCTTTGAATCTTCAATTGCTTTTTCAGCATTATCTTTTGCAGAATCAGCTAAGTCTTTCGCTTTTTTTAAGCCTTCATCAGCTTTTTCTCTTGCTTCACCGGCGAGGTGTTGTGCTTTACCTTTAACTTCAAGTTCTTTATTACCCGTAAGTTTTCCAGCACCTTCCTTAACACTACCAACGACTTTATCTTTTAATGATTTCATTTTTTCATTTGACATTTGTGTGCCTCCTTCTTATTTATTCATACTTCTTATAAATATTGATGTGATAAATACGAGTATCACAGCACCTAAGATTGATGGAATTAAAGCCATTCCAGCAACACTTGGGCCAAATGCTCCAAATATGGATTCTCCAATTGAGGCTCCAATAAGACCGGCTATAATATTACCGACAATACCCATTGGAACTTTTCGACTTGATAAAAATCCTGCTAAGGAACCAATTAAAGCTCCCACAATTAATTTCCATAGTACTTGCATAATTTGCCTCCTTTATAGGTTTCTTGTATATATACCTTAACGAATATATTCATAAATATAAAGGCATATACATCAATTTAAACATATTTTCATGTTATTTTCACATAAGAAATTGGTACGATTTTGGTACGATTAAAAAAAAGGCCCACTATATAGTGGGTTTTTTGCTGATTGGTGCTCAAGGACGGACTCGAACCGTCATGGGATGTCCCGCTGAATTTTGAGTCCAGTGCGTCTACCGATTTCGCCACTTGAGCATAGATAAATAATACGCTTAATTGGTTAAAAATTCAAGCATTATTTATCTTAATTTAAGTCTTCTTGAGGAATTGTTGCGAAGTATGATTCCATGTCAGGATACAATACTTCTCTGGGTCTAGAACCTTGTGGTGGCCCTACAATACCCATGGCCTCAAGACCATCAATAATATCAGCGGCACGGTTGTATCCAATTCTAAATTGTCTTTGAATGGATGAGGTTGATGCACGTTGGTTTGTGATCACAAATTCAATGGCATCATCAAAATATTCTTCATCTTCCATGCGATCTGATCGGGTATCAATTGAATCGGTTAAGTTTCTAAAAGCATCTTCAAGTTCAGGTTTTGCTTGATCTGATGCGTATTTGGTGAGTGCATTCACTTCTTCATCACTGACATAAACACCTTGAACGCGTGTTGGACTTGGATCACCCATGGGGATATAAAGCATGTCTCCATAGCCTAAAAGCTTCTCAGCTCCGACTGTATCTAAAATTGTTCTTGAGTCAACAGCACTGGATACCGCAAAGGCAATTCTTGAAGGAATGTTGGCTTTAATGACACCAGTTACGACATCAACAGATGGACGTTGAGTTGCGACCACAAGATGGATTCCTGCAGCTCTTGCAAGCTGGGTAATACGTTGAATGCTCGTTTCAACCTCTTTACCTGCAACAGCCATCAAGTCCGCAAGCTCATCAATGATAACCACAATCCATGGTAATGGTTTGAGTGATTCATCTTGATTTTTAGCCTTTTCATTATAACCACTGATGTTTCGTACACCATGTTTTGAGAAGGTTTCATAACGTTCTTCCATCTCTTCAACAATGTGTTTTAAAGCAGCACTTGCCTCATGAGGATCTGTAACAACCTCACTCATTAAGTGTGGTATTTTTACATACGGTGTAAATTCCACCTTTTTAGGGTCAATGAGTAATAGCTTTAAATCTCTAGGATGTTTGCTTAATAAAATGGATGAAATCAAACTGTTTATACAAACTGATTTACCACTCCCTGTTGCCCCTGCAATGAGTAAGTGGGGCATTTTATTTAATGCAATGGTAATGGGCTCACCCAGTAAGTTTTTACCTAGGGCAACCCAAATATTATCTTTTTCAAAGAATTGTTTCGAATTTACAATAATTTCTCTAAGCCTTACAGGAAGCATTTCAACGTTTGGAATTTCTATTCCTACTGCTGCGCGTCCTGGAATAGGGGCTTCGATTCTGAGTGATGTTACCGCAAGTTCCATCATCATGTTGTCTTGGATGGATGAAATCTTACTGATTTTAACATTACTGTCTGGTTTAATTTCAAACTTAGTAACACTGGGTCCAATATGAATATCGAGTAGTTCTGCTTCAATTCCAAATTGAGACATCACCTCAATGATACGCTTCCCTTTGTCTTTGGCAGAATTTGTGTTTAAAGCACTGCGATTGACCTTTTTACCCCCATCTAAAAGTGTAATGGGTGGCAGTTGATAATTTGAGAAAGTATCATCACTTTCATGATGAATGATGTTTTTCTTTTCAGGTTCAAGATTTAATTTTAATTGATCATTTTCTTCCTTTAATGGTAGCGGTACAGTTTCATCTTGGTCATCAACATTCATAAATGTTGCTTTATTTGAAGATTCAATGCCATGTTCAACCGGTTCTGGAATAAAGATATCTTCTGTTTCTTTTGAAGGTTCTGATTTCACTTCTACTTCTTTAGCTGGTTTGAATATTTTCATAAAGCCTTTAAAGATTTTCACGAGTACATCTTTGACTTTCCCAAAGAATATTTTCATATTTTTAGGCGTAACAATTAAGATAATCGCAAAGAAACTCAAGACGACATTTAAAATAATCGTCCCAGTACTTGAAATAAGAAGCGACATCAGCGCATAGGCATAACTACCAACAATCCCGCCATACGCAAAGTGACTCTGGTTTTTAAAGATTTGAGGGATTTGCGTGTTAAAGTGAGTCATTACTTCTTTACCTACAAGACTTCTGTCTTCTGGAAATGAAAGTGATAACAATAAAACGATGATCATTAATACAAGACTAATCCAAACGCGCGCTGGTTCTTTTTTCAGTTGCTTTGGATAAAATGTATAGGCGATGGTGAAAAAGAATATGAGCGCAAAAAAGAGTTCTGGAACATTACCTAAAATGACACGGAAGACACCTTGAAGAAAATCTCCAACGATCCCCATGGAAAATGCACCAAAAATACTGAGCATCAAAATAATTGCAGCATAGATTAATTTCTTGATGGCTTCTTTTTGTTGTTTTTTAGTTCTTCTGCTCATAGCTTCCCCTTTTAAATAATAACTTCAATAATTACTGGTAGTACCATTGGACGCTTACCTGTAGATTTGAAGACATACTTTGAGATTAAATCTCTGGCTTCATTTCTTGCGGATACATTGTCATATTTCTTTTCTGCCACAAATCTTGTGACGGTATCTTCAAGAATTTTACCGACTTCTGAAATAATGTTGTCAGCATCTTTTAAGTATATTACACCACGTGATTGGACATCGGGTCCACCAATAATTTCTTTGGTTTTGTGATGAATCACAAGCCCTGCAATAATGGCACCATCAGTTGCCAAGATACGACGATCTCTAAGGACCAGTCCTGTTGTATCAAGGTGTTCTTTTCCATCGATTAAGACTTCTTCTAAATCTAAGGTTTCAAATGATTCTTCATGTTCACCATTTTTAAAGCTTGCGATTTGACCATTGTCTAAAACAATGATGTTTTTCGCTAGATAATCCATTTCAAATGCGATGTTGGCATTTTCAATGAGATCTTTATACTCTCCTTTTACAGGAATGAAGTATTTGGGTTTCATGAGATATAACATCATTTTGATGTCTTCTTTTGATCCGTGCATTGAATACACTTCTTTATAGTTGAGTGATGTTACTTTTACATTCTCTTTAAAGAGTTCGTTTTCCATATCTCCCGCCACTACTTCTGTTCCAGGTACAATGGGTGATGCAATAATGACACTATCAGAACTGCGAAGTGTAATTTCAGAACTTTCACCCATCGCAATGCGGTGCATGGTTCTAAAGACATCGGGTCCTGTTTTAGAGATGATAACGACAACATCTTCAATATCATTTTTAAACTGACTCTTACGGATTTCTAATCCTTTAGGAAGTTTATAGTAATTTAACTGCTCTAAGTAAGTAAGAAGTCTTCTTGTTTCTTCATCGTAGAAGTAAATTTTTCGTTTAAATTTAATAGCCGTTTCAATGACTTCAATTAAACGGTAAATATTTTGGTCATAAAGTGTCGTGAAAATTCTTTTGTTTGTGTTTTCAAATGTTTTGTAGATTTTATCTGCAATACGGTGTTTGGGTGATGTAAAGCCTTCTTTGGAAGCGTTGATAGATTCCATTGTGAGCATGAACACGCCTTCTTTACCGATTTCAGCTAAAGTGGATACATCACACGCAAAGCTTTCACTGCGTACATCAAAATCAATCACAAACTCTGTTGAGTGAATGATGTACCCTTGTTTTGTATGAATTCCAATTCCAAATGTATCTGGAATGGAGTGGGTTAAACCAAATGAGACAAACTTTCTTTTACCTATTTTGAATTGGTCATTGCGTTTAATTTCATTGATTTTAATATTTTTAATCTTGTTTTCTTTTAAGTTATCTCTAATCATTAAGGCGGTGAGTGGTGTTGTATAGATTGGGACATTGACTTCACTCAAAAGATATGGCAATGCACCCATGACATCGTCATGACCATGTGTGATAAAGACAGCTTTTAATTTATTTTTGTTTTCTAGAATATACTGAAAATCTGGGATGATTGTTTCTACACCCAGAATTTCGCTTGATTGAGGGTATTTTACACCGACATCAATGATATACATTTCATTGTCGATTTCTATGACCGAGAGGTTTTTACCATCTTCATCATTTCCACCCAACTTTAAAAATTTAATATGTTCCATAGGGTCTCCTTTTTATTTTTGTATTCTTTCAATTGAAACGGATGTCATTGTTTCTTCATCGACTGTAATCACTACAGCATTAAAAAAACTTTCGCCCGTTGCAACTTTGAAATAAGTTTTTTCTTGGTCGATTATACTTTTCTTCAGTTCATTAAAATCACGTCCAATGATTGATGTTTTTGCACCACACATCCCTACATCTGTGATATAGGCAGTTTGGCCAATGAGTCTTTCATCAGCGGTTTGAACATGTGTATGGGTTCCACACACTGCATCAATACGATCTTGATAAAAGTGCGCAAAGAACATTTTTTCACTGGTTGATTCTCCGTGGAAATCCACGAAGTAATAATCTGCTGGGACATTTTCTAAAACCCAATCCATATAAGGATAAGGTGAATCGCCGACACGATTCATAAATGCTTCACCATAAAGACTTAAGACACACAGTGTCTTGCCTTTGACTTCATAAGTTTTATAATAATTGCCAAAATCAATTGGATCGATGTTTGCAGGGACTAATAAATCTTCGCATTCATCATAAAAATTATAAATTTCTCTTTTAGCAAATGTATGATTACCCATGGTAATCACATCGATGCCTAGATTTTTTAATTGATGGTAGATTTTACGTGTAATTCCTTTTCCGTGCGCTGAATTTTCGCCATTGGCAATCACGAAATCTATCTCATATTCATTTTTAATTGAAGACAAAAGGTCAGCAACAATTTGCCGACCACTTGAACCTACAATATCTCCTATAAAGAGTATTCGCATTATTTTGCTAACTCCTGTGCTCTGAGTTCACGGATAACTGTAACTTTTATTTGGCCAGGATAAGTCATTTGTTCTTCAATTTCATCTTTAATTTCTCGTGCAAGTTTTGTTGTTTGAAGATCATCGATTTGAGTTGGGATGACCATGACACGTAGTTCACGTCCAGCGGAAATCGCAAAGGATCTGTGTACGCCTTCTTTACTCATCGCAATCGCTTCTAAATCTTCTAAACGTTGGATATAGTTTTCTAAACTTTCATATCTTGCACCCGGTCTTGCGGCACTGATCGCATCTGCTGCAGCAACAAGTACTGAGATGACAGACGTCGGAGCAGTATCACCGTGGTGAGAAGCAATGGCATTCACAACAACGGGATGCTCTTTTGATTTTTTGGCTAATCTTACACCAAGCTCAACGTGACTTCCTTCCATTTCGAAGTCTAAACCTTTACCAATATCATGGAAAAGTCCTGCACGTCGTGCCAGTTTTTGATTGAGTCCAAGCTCAGCAGCCATAATACCTGCTAAGTGTGCCACTTCAATGGAGTGTCTTAAAGCATTTTGTCCATATGAGTAACGGTACTTTAAGCGTCCTAAAACAGTTGTCATTTCTTTACTTACTTTACTGATACCTAAATCAAATAAAGTATCTTGTCCTGTTTTTTGAATGACACTGTGTAAATCATTTTTAACTTTTGAAACTACTTCTTCAATACGACCTGGTTGAATACGTCCATCTTGTACCAATTGTTCAAGCGCCATTCTTGCGATTTCTCTTCGAATTGGATCAAATGATGAAACTGTAATGATTTCAGGTGTATCATCAATAATAAGATCAACTCCGGTTACATTCTCAAAGGCGCGGATATTTCTACCTTCTCGACCGATAATTCGACCTTTCATATCTTCATTAGGTAAAACAACAATCGCTGCCGTATTTTGTGTTACGACATCTTGAGCCATACGTGAAATTGCAAGTGAAATGATATTCGTTGCAACTTGATCGGCTTTAATTTGTGCTTGTTCTTCCTGTTCTTTAATGTATGCGAGTGTTTCATGCTCCATACGTTTTTCAACAATATCCATAAGTTCATGCTTTGCGGCATCAACTGATAGTGATGTTATTCTTTCAAGCTCTTGTACTTGAACATCCAAATGGCTGTTCAGTTTTTCTTCCATCTTATCCAGTACTGATCTTTTCTGTTCTAATTCATTTTGTTTTCTTTGAATCGCTTGTTCTTTTTCAAGAA
>CAYSBB010000036.1:0-11780 GCA_964429205.1 uncultured Erysipelothrix sp. | reverse complement strand
TCCAAGATTTTAAGATTGAAAGAGATTTTAACTTTGTTTACTTAAAAGGTGCTTTATTCGAAGACACCTACCATGAGTACTTTGATTACTTCATAGAAAAAGAACAACAATCTAACGTTAAAAAAGACCAATAGTTGGTCTTCATTACTTTAAATTCTCATTATTGATAATACTTCTAACACTGTTGTTTTCAATAAACTCCCCCGTAAAGGTTGTTCCTTCCATTTTATCAATATTACCTTCAATATAATCTATGAGCGTCTTCGCAGCTTTTTCCCCTAAATCACTTTTTGGATGATTAATACCTGTTAAGTGTACTTTAGTCATTGTGCTTAATGAAGAGTTATCATGACTTACAATTGAAAAGTCATCGGGTACAGCATAACCATATTGCCATATAATGTTTAACATCTCAATGGCAACTTTATCGTTGTAACATACAAAGCCAGTGACAGCTTTATTTTTAACGATTGGATGAGCTTGTTGTTCTAAAACTTCTAATAAGGTCTCAGTTTCATAAACCAACACATGTTGTGCATTATATTCGACCCCAAATTCATAACAAGCGCGAATATATCCACGAAGACGTTCTTTACCTTGCTTATCATCAATTTTAAAAATTCCGCCGATTTTAGTATGACCATTTTCAATTAAGTATTTTGTGAGATCATAACTTGCTTGAAAGTCATCTAGCATTACAGTTGGAGTTTCAATTTCATCATAACTAGCATTCAACATGATAATGGGAATGCCCATTTCTTTGAGTTGTAAATAAGTGCCAATATTACTATTATAGTAAGCACTTTTTGTGGGTTCTACAATGAGTCCGTCAATTTCACGTTTTACCAGCATCTCTATCGCATTTTTTTCTGATGCAACATTATTATTGGTGCTTGTAAGAATCATTGAATATCCAGCAGTTGTTAGTTCTTTTTCGATGCCACGAATGATAGTTGGAAAGATATAATCTGAAATATAGGTTGTAATAACACCAATTTCTTTTGTTCGAGATTTCTGTCCCCCATCAGACACAAATGAACCCGCACCTTGTTCTTTATAAATTATCCCTTGGTTTTCAAGTCTGCTAAGTGCCGTTCTTACAGTGTGGCGACTTACATTATATTTTTCTTGGAATTCTAATTCTGAAGGTAATTTATCGTGGGGTTTCATGTCTTGTTCTTTAATCATTTTTTTAATTTCATGTTGTAAATATTCATGTTTACTTCTAAACGTCAAATCGATCACCTCTTTCGTTTATTCTATCACATATAACTATATTGTGGTAATGAAAAAAAGACACTCAAATTAAGTGCCTTTCAATCATATTATCCAATAACAACTGTCTCTACATCAATCATGCGTGTCCAGTCTAAAATTTGTTCTGTCGTTAGATTTAATGATGCAACTGTATGGTGTCCACCGCCTTCTGTAATCCATGCTTTTACACCATGTTTGAAGTCTGGTTTTACTTTCCATAAGACGCGTGCAACTGGTAATTTTGGTGCTACTTCTTCAGGAGTAAATGCTTCAATTTCATTTACAATCACTTTAAAGTGTGTTCCAAAATCCGCAACTGTAACCGCGATTCCTTCACCTGCTTTACCATCAAATACGAGTCGTGCAGGATCAGCTTTACCACCAATACCTAAGGGTGAAACTACAACTTTTGGACGGTTCACAGCCATGGTTGGGTCTACTTCTAGCATGTGTGATTGAAGAATTGCTTCTTTGCCAGCTGCGAGTTCGTAAGTATAGTCTTCCATAAAGCCAGTTGCCTTATTATGACTCATGATTTTTAAGAATCGATCTAATGCTGCAGTTTTCCAGTCTCCTTCACCCGCAAAGCCATAACCTTTACCCATGAGGCGTTGGACTGCTAGTCCTGGTAATTGTTCTAAACCATGAAGGTCTTCGAAGTTTGTACTGAATGCTGTATAGCCACCTTCTGATAAGAAACGTTCTAGTGCAATTTCATAACGCACTTGAACTTTTACATGTTTTTCCCAAACATCTTGATCATAATCACCATAATCAAAGTCATAAAGTGATTTGTACTCTTCAAATAATGTATCTACTTCGCTCGTTTCAACTGCATTAACAACTTCAACTAAATCACCAATACCATAGTAGTCCACATACCATCCAAATTGAATTTGTGCTTCAATTTTGTCGCCATCAGTAACCGCAACATTTCTCATGTTATCCCCGAAACGTGCAACTTTAATGTTGAATCCTTCCGCAAACGCAACAGCCATATCCATCCATGAAGCAATGTCTTCTTGAATATCTTCATTTTTCCAATAACCCACAATGACTTTATTGTTTTTCTCTAATCGTGCATTAATATGGCCATATTCACGGTCTCCATGTGCCGCTTGATTTAAGTTCATGAAATCCATATCAATGGTTGACCAAGGAATGCTTTCATTGAATTGTGTTGCTAAGTGTAAAAGTGGTTTTTGAAGTAATTGTGTACCCCTAATCCACATTTTCGCAGGTGAGAATGTATGCATCCAAGTAATCACACCTGCTACTTCATCGCGATAGTTTACTTCTTTCATCAGTTCTGTAATCTTATCAGGTGTTACTGCAAGTTCTTGAAGCTTGATTGGGTACAAGAGTTTTCCACTGTCATTGAGTGTATCAACAATCACTTGTGCATTTGCTTTAACTTCTTTAAGTGCTTCATCTCCGTAGAGGTGTTGTGATCCTACGATCATCCAAAATTCTTTTTGTTGTACTTTTAACATTTTAGTTTCCCTTTCCTTGGCCATAATAGGCATCTTTACCATGTTTTCTCAGATAATGTTTGTCTAATACTCTTGAAGGCAGTGGTTCTACATCAACATTTAAGCTTTCTGTATAAAAGTTCATCTTACATACTTCTTCAAGTACTACTGCATTCACGACTGCCTCTTGTGCAGTTTTAGCCCACGCAAATGGGCCATGACCATGAAGTAACACTGCAGGGACATCCATAATGTTTTTACCTTCAAAAGTTTCAATGATTACTTTTCCAGTATTTCCTTCATAATCTTCGTCTATTTCTTCTTGTGTTAAAAATCTCGCACATGGAACAGGACCATAAAATGTATCCGCATGTGTTGTTCCATATACAGGAACATCTTTTCCTGCTTGTGCCCATATTGTTGCCCAATTTGAATGGGTGTGGACAATTCCACCGATTTCCTTATATGCACGATATAAAGCAGCATGTGTTTTAGTATCTGATGAAGGATTTAAATCACCTTCAACCACATTACCATCAAAATCACAAACAACCATATCACTGGGTTTTAAATCTTCATATGAAACGCCACTGGGCTTAATCACGAATAATTTTTTATCATGATCTGCACCACTTACATTACCCCATGTATATTTAATGAGATTTTGTCGTTGAACTTCCATATTTGCTTCATAAACACTTTGTTTTAATTCTTCTAACATGATTTCTCCTATTTAAAGCTGTCAATCGCTTCTTTTTCAATTTCTAGTCCATGAATGTATCGGTTCATAAATTTACGGTAATGAACGACATCTTCTTCTTTAGGTTCAAGTGTATCTGTATCAACTGATTCAAAAATCACTTCATCAAGATAAGTCATAAAATCAATCTCATTTTGTAGCATATACTGCGCAAGTACAGCCATACCCCATGCACCACCCTCGCTCGCAGTTTTCATCAGCGTAATGGGTGTTTCAAGTGCAGCTGCAACAAACCTTTGGGCAACGCCTTCAGTTTTAAAAATACCACCGTGCCCTACAATTGCATCTAGTTTAATACCCTCATTAAAGAGTATTTGCATACCAAGATTTAGCGTCGCAAAAGCACTTTCGATATGACTTCGCATGAGATTTGCGACATTAAAGTTTGCATCAGGCTTTCTTACTAGCAATGGTCTACCTTCATGAATATTTGTTATGTTTTCTCCTGAATGGTAACCATAAGTTAAGATACCTTCTAAAGTCTCGTCACTTTCTATAGCAGCTTTAAAGAGTGTTTCATAAAGTGTATTATTATCCACTTCAAAACCCATTCTATTGGAAAAGTCTTTAAAGAGTCCTGCCCAAGCATTGATTTCTGAGGTACAGTTGTTAACGTGAACCATCGCGACTGAGTTTCCAAGTGGCGTGGTGACAATATCAATTTCTGGATAAACACGATCAAGTGCCTCTTCTAATACAATCATCGCGAAAACAGAAGTACCAGCTGAAATATTTCCTGTATTGGGTTTAACAGCATGTGTAGCGACCATACCAGTTCCAGCATCACCTTCTGGCGGTGCAAGTTTAATACCTGCTTTAAGTGTTCCAGTTGGATCCAATAATTTTGCGCCCTCTTCAGTAAGTTTTCCTGCATCTGCACCTGCAACAAGTGCTTTAGGAAGCAGCATTCTTAGGTCTTTTTCAACACCCAATTTAGAAATTTCTTGATTAAAAGTTTCAATCATTTCTTGTTTATAATCTTGAGTCACATCATCAATCGGGAACATACCTGATGCATCACCAATTCCCAATACTTTTTCACCTGTCAGTTGCCAGTGAATATAACCAGCAAGCGTTGTAAAAAATGTAACATCTTGAACATGTGTTTCTTCATTTAAAATTGCTTGATATAAATGTGCAATACTCCATCTTTGCGGAATATTATGGTTGAGTATACTTGTAAGTTTTACTTCAGCCTCATGTGTCATAGCATTTCGCCATGTTCTAAATGGCACCAATAACTGATCATTTTTATCAAAAGCCAAATAGCCATGCATCATTGCACTAAAACCGATGGATCCAACAGTATCCATCTTCATATTATGTTTTTTTTCGACTTTTTCTTTAATTTGTCCGTACACAACTTGCAAGCCATGCCATGCGTCTTTCAGATCATATGTCCAAATATTATTTTCAAATTGGTTTTCCCAATCAAATTCTCCACTTGCTATTGTATGACCATGACCATCAATAAGCACACCTTTAATGCGGGTAGAACCAAATTCTATTCCTAAACTCGTCTGTGAGAGTCTTAGTATTTTTTCCAAAATAGTCACCTCTTATCGTTCTAGATTAATTATATCAAGTTGTACGTATATGTCAATGGAGTGTGGCCATAAAGTCCACATGTTCGTACACTTTGTCCATACAAAAACCACACCAATGATTTTGATGTGGTTTTTGTTTAATTAAATAACTTTTTTACGGTCTAAGAGTAATTTAATAATATATCCAAGGATACTCATACCAACAACACCACCTGCAACATAAGCATAGGTTATTGTCGAGGTTTTCTCTTCGATTTCAGATTTTTCTACATCCTTAAAATCTTTACCAATATCAAATTCTCCGGATGTAATCTTTGCAACATCTTCATCACTCAATACTTGAGCATCAAAGACCATGACTTCATCCATTGATCCAACAAAGGCTTCATCCCAATAGTTGACACCCAGTGCAAAGACGGAGTCTTCAGCATTAAAGATATCTGGGAATCCAGGTTCACTGAATACTTTATCTCCATTGAGATAGGCACTGAGTGTTCCTTCGTTTACCGTAAAGGCGATATGTGACCATTCATCAACTGGAATTTGTGTTCCAAGATTACCGTCATACCAATTTGTGCCTGACCATACCATGGAGTTTCCATTTGTGAATTCACCACTCTCAGGAACAACGCTGACCCAACTAGAATCATTTTGTGCTCCAAAGAATGTGGTTGTATGTGCTGTAATAACTTCTGGTTTTACCCAAAGTGATACAGAGTAATTTTCACTGGTAATTAATTCTTTTGGAAGTAGTACACCAGATGATCCATCAAAGTAAGCTGCTTTACCATCTTTACCTTCAACATAATCAATCGTACCACCTTCTTCTGGAATCAAACCACCAACGATAGATCCTGTCAGTTCATCATTCATATCATCCACAAGATCATCTTCAAATTTAAATACATGTGTTTTTTCTTGATTTCTTGTGAATTCATCTTGTTCTGGTTTTGTTTCTTCGTAGTAAGCTTCAACATCAGCTGCACTTAATACCATATTGTTATGAAGTTCAAATTCATCAATAAGACCTCTAAATGCATCGTCCCAGAAGTTTACACCAATTGCCGCAAAGCTATTTGGCGATGTAAAGATATCAGGGAAATCTGTACCACTGAATTTTTCTTGCCCATCAATATAGACTTGAATGTTGCCATTACTTACACTTACAGCTAAGTGTGACCATTTATTCGCAGGAATTGAATCAGGTGTAATTGCATCATACCAATTTTCACCTGACCAGAACATGGTCTTACCATCAATACCGCTTGCTGGAAGATTGACCCAACTTGAGGGTGAAGTTCCACCAAAGAAGATCGATGTAAATTGTGTAATGGATTCTGGTTTTACCCACATTTGCATACTGTATGTGCTGCTGCTTAAGAAACCGCTTGGTAATTTAAGTCCTGTATTTCCATTGAGATAGACTGCATCACCAACGACACCTTCTTCATAACTTACACTGCCACCAAAGTTATCGAGTTTATCACCTGTAACACTGGCTGCACCAATATTCTGTTCGAATTCCAGTTTCATTGAACGGTTTACATTTCTAACAAAACGATCACTTCCAACCGTTTCATCGTAGTAGTCATAAATTTCTTGAGCGGATAGAATTTTTGTATTATGTACCACAAATTCATCAATGATTCCCTTGAATGGTGAGTCCCAATAGTTAACACCAAGTGCGAAGACTGAATCTTCTGATTCACTAAAGATATTTGGGAAATCTGTACCGTTGTGACGTAATGATCCATCAACATAAACATTAACTTTGCCATTATCAACTGTAAAGGCAATATGCGTCCACATGTTTGGAGTCATCACAAAGTTTGTGAGTCCATCATACCACTGTGTTCCTGACCATAAGACAGCTTGGGAAGCAACACCTTGAGGTGTAAAACTTACCCAACTATCGGCATTTTTATAACCAAAGAATGTTGTCGTAAAGTCAGTGAGTTGTTCTGGTTTGAGCCACATAGATACACTGTATTTGTTAGAAGTAATGAGGTTGTCTGGTAGCCTTACACCCGATGTTCCATCAAGATAGAGTCCTTGCCCTACTTTTCCTTCCGCATATTTTGCTTTTGATCCCTTTTGGTCAATCAGTGCACCAGTTGTGATTCCAGTTAAACCGGCTAATTTAGAAGCTTCTTCAAGTGTATCTTCAAAGTTATAGTGAACAGAATCCACTTTAATTGACTCTGCTTTAATAATGAGATTATAAGTAAAGGTATATGGTTTTCCATCTAAAAGCACGACGGCTGTGAGTTTTACTTTTTGATCGCCTTCTTTAATTGAAGGTCTTGTTACTTTACCAATGTTTGTTAAGTATTTTTGGTTATTTGAAGTCCACTTAATACTTAGATCATCATTTGTTTTTCCTGGCAATTTAAGATCCTTTGTAACAACACCATTATCACCAAAAGTTAATCCCGCAAAGAATTGCTCTAAGAGTTTTTCAGGTGTCAGTTGACTGAGGACACTTGCGTGGTAAGCCTTAATGTCTTCAGATGATAAGACATCATTAGGAACGATCATCACTTCATCCACAAAACCTTTGAACGCCACATCCCAATAGTTTGCACCAATTGAGAAAATATTTGTTCCATTTGTATCAAATACATTTGGGAAATTGTTTCCTTCATGTACTATTTTTCCATCAATATAGATTTTCACTACACCATTATCAACACTGAATGCAACGTGTTGCCACTGGTTAGCATTAATACGTTGATTGAACAGTCCATCATACCACTCTTCTCCTGACCATAGTAATCCTGAGTTTCCATGATTTTCATGACCTGATTTTGGTACTAAACTGATCCATCTATCGAAGTTACTGCCCGCAAAGAATACAGTTGTAAAATCTGTAAGTTGCTCTGGATTGAGCCACATTGAAATGGTATATGTATTATTTTTAATCAGGTTATCTGGCAAACGAATGCTTGTATTACCATTCAGGTAAACTGCATCACCTAAGATACCAGCTTTATAGCTTACGCTGCCACCTTTTTTATCAATAAGATCTCCGAAGACTTTACCTTGTAAATTTTTCTTATCGGTTGCATCTAAATTTTTCTCAAATGAGTATAGTATCTGGTTCTCTTTTGAAGGCAACGCCTTGACAATCACTTTAAAGTCTTTTGAGAAAGTTTTACCATCAACAATAATATTTGCACTCAGTGTTGCACTTGCATCTTTAAGACCTGATGCTGGACGTGTTATGACACCTTTATTTGTAATAACTTTACCATTTGAAGTTGACCATTTTACTGAAACATCATCAACTTTGGATTTTAAATCAAGATTTGTGGTTGTTTCTTTTGGTAGTGCAAGTTTCGCAAAGATACTTGCTGCTTTTTCTTCAGGTGACATTTCATTAAGAATACTATCATAGTACTCTGCAACTTGTTTTTCTCCCAATACTTGTGTTGGGTATACAATTAACTCATCAATTAATCCCTTAAACGGTACATCCCAATGGTTAATACCCAATGCGAATTGTTTCGTTTCATCATGTTTAAATAAGTCAGGGAAGTTATTACCTTCATGTACCTTTTTACCATTGAGATAGAATGCAACTTTACCTTTATTATTGGTTACTGTTACATGTGTCCAGTCATTCAGTGTGACATTTGTATTGGAGAATCCATCATACCATGTTTCACCTGACCAAAGGACGGCATCATCACCAAATCCACCAGGAAGTACACTGATCCATTTGCTGAAAGTTCCACCAAAGAATGATGTTGTATATGCATTAAGCTCATCAGGATTCATCCAATATGACACGGTATAAGTATCTGTAATAATCATATCATCTGGTAACAAGAGACCTGTTTCTCCATTGAAGTAGAACGCATCTCCTTTAATACCCTTTTTAAATTGCTCTTTACCACCTTTTTTACCAATCACATCACCTTGTAATAAGGCAGAAAGTTTACTATTTGTATCCTCTTTAAGTGTATTGTCAAAACTATAGTAAAGATAATTAATTGTTTCTGGAACTGCTTTTACCAACACTTTAAATGTTTTTGTAAATGTTTTTCCATCCACCACAATTTTAGCTGTTAAAGTAACTGTTGCATCTTTTTGATTCGCAAGAGGACGTGTTACAATTCCTTTATTTGAAATCACTTTTGCATTAGAGCTTGACCAGTTCACATCTGTTTGATCCACTTTAGTTTCTAATACAAGATTTGAAGTCGTTTCACTTGGTACAGAAAGCTTCGCAAAAATATTATGTGCTTTTTCTTCAGGTGACATTTCATTAAGAATACTATCATAGTACTCTGCAACTTGTTTTTCTCCCAATACTTGTGTTGGGTATACAATTAACTCATCAATTAATCCCTTAAACGGTACATCCCAATGGTTAATACCCAATGCGAATTGTTTCGTTTCATCATGTTTAAATAAGTCAGGGAAGTTATTACCTTCATGTACCTTTTTACCATTGAGATAGAATGCAACTTTACCTTTATTATTGGTTACTGTTACATGTGTCCAGTCATTCAGTGTGACATTTGTATTGGAGAATCCATCATACCATGTTTCACCTGACCAAAGGACGGCATCATCACCAAATCCACCAGGAAGTACACTGATCCATTTGCTGAAAGTTCCACCAAAGAATGATGTTGTATATGCATTAAGCTCATCAGGATTCATCCAATATGACACGGTATAAGTATCTGTAATAATCATATCATCTGGTAACAAGAGACCTGTTTCTCCATTGAAGTAGAACGCATCTCCTTTAATACCCTTTTTAAATTGCTCTTTACCACCTTTTTTACCAATCACATCACCTTGTAATAAGGCAGAAAGTTTACTATTTGTATCCTCTTTAAGTGTATTGTCAAAACTATAGTAAAGATAATTAATTGTTTCTGGAACTGCTTTTACCAACACTTTAAATGTTTTTGTAAATGTTTTTCCATCCACCACAATTTTAGCTGTTAAAGTAACTGTTGCATCTTTTTGATTCGCAAGAGGACGTGTTACAATTCCTTTATTTGAAATCACTTTTGCATTAGAGCTTGACCAGTTCACATCTGTTTGATCCACTTTAGTTTCTAATACAAGATTTGAAGTCGTTTCACTTGGTACAGAAAGCTTCGCAAAAATATTATGTGCTTTTTCTTCTGGTGTCATTACGGCTGTTACACTGTCATAATAATCTGAAATTTCATTTTTACTCAATACTTTAGATGGGTAAATCATGAGCTCATCAATAAGCCCTTTGAACGCTACATCCCAGTGGTTAATACCTAGATAGAAATTAGAAATTGCACTATCTTTAAAAATTGCTGGGAAGCCATCTACTTCAGCCGCTACTTTTCCATCAACATAGACAGTTACTTTTCCTTTATTATCAGTAATGGCAACATGAGTCCACGTGTTTGTTTTGGCTTGTTCATTTGTAATTGCTAGATTAAATAATTCTGGGCCATAATTTGACCAATATTGTATGGTCCCTTCATGTGCTGAAGGTGCAACACTTACCCACTTCTCATTTGTATGTCCAAAGAAGGCAGATGTATAGTCAGTAACTGATTCAGGATTCATCCAGAAGGACACAGTATATGTATCACTGGTAATCATGTCATCAGGTAATGAAAGTCCTGTTTCTCCATTAAAGTAGAATGCATTTCCTTTAATACCTTTTTTAAATTTTGATACACCACCTGTTACGCCAATTTTATCACCATGTAATTTTGCGATGAGTGAACTGTCTTCTTTTTCATCAAGTGTGTTATCAAAACTATAGTATAAATAATCAATCGGTTGAGGCAATGCTTTTACAAGTACTTTATAAGTTTTTGTAAACGTTACACCCTCATAAATCAGTGTTGCTGTTAAAGTGACTGCAACATCCTTTTTGCCTGCTTCAGGTCTTGTGACTTCTCCATTATTGGAGATTACTTCCTTATGAGAAGATTTCCATGATAGTGTTGAGCCATATAAGCCTTGAGTTGCAAGTTCTAAATCACTGCCTACTACTTCAGGAAGTTCAATAGTATCAAATGTCTCTTCAGCAACTTGTGATGGATCCAATTCAGTGATACTTTCCTCAAAGTAGTTTTTAACTTCTTCTGAAGAAATCACATCATTTGGATAAACACGTAAATCGTCAATAGACCCTTTGAATGGTGTATCCCAATAGTTTACACCCAGCGCAAATTGATTATTTTCGCCACCTGTAAATACATCTGGGAATGTTGTGCCTGAATGCTTTAATTCACCATCGATATAAACTTTTACATTGCCTTCATCTACACTAAATGCAACATGAGTCCACATGTTTGGTGTCATCACAAAGTTTGTGAGTCCATCATACCACTGTGTTCCTGACCATAAGACAGCTTGGGAAGCAACACCTTGAGGTGTAAAACTTACCCAACTATCGGCATTTTTATAACCAAAGAATGTTGTCGTAAAGTCAGTGAGTTGTTCTGGTTTAAGCCATAATGAAATACTATAAATATTTGTATCAATAAGGTTTTCTGGTAGTTTTATACCTGTAGTACCATCAAAATAGAAAGCTTTTCCAACTTGACCATTTTCATCTCTAACAATACCATCACGATATTGAGCACTGCCACCTTCAGTATCAATTGTTGTACCCACAACCGTACCACTACCTAGTTTATCTTTTTCTTCTGATAAGTTATTTTCAAATTTATATTCAATATAATTATCTTTTAGTTTGGGTAAGACATCTATATTAAATGTTTTTGT
>CAYSBB010000035.1:0-11798 GCA_964429205.1 uncultured Erysipelothrix sp. | reverse complement strand
ATATATAAGTAAAATATAGGAGATGAATATGAAAAAATTTACAGATTTTATGGAAGAAAAATTTGTTCCAATTGCAGCTAAAATTGGATCACAAAAGCACCTCGTAGCGATTCGTGACTCATTTATTGCGACAATGCCTATTACGATGGCAGGTTCAATTGCAGTTCTTCTTAACGCATTAGTACGTGATATTCCTACAGAATACGGACTCGATGGAATCACAAGTGCATTCTCATGGTTAATTGGAATTAATGGCTTCGTATGGTTTGGTACTTTAGCAGTACTGAGTGCTGTACTTGCATTTGCAGTTGGATATAACTTCGCTCAAGCATATGATGTAAACCCAGTAGCAGGGGGACTTGTAGCATTCTCAGCATTCGTGTTGACATTACCACAAGTTGCTGAATTTGGGGCAGAAATTGATGGTGTTGTACATGACGTAGCAGGTTGGGGATACCTGGGCGTTGGATACCTCAATACAGGGGGACTCTTTACTGCATTATTCGTTGGAGCAATCGCAACTACAATTTATTCAAAATTAATGAACGCAAATATTATTATTAAATTACCAGATGAGGTGCCACCAGCTGTGTCGCGTGCATTTGCGGCAATTATTCCTGGTCTTGCAGCATTATATGTTGTTGCAGCAGCAGCATGGGCAGTCGCAACATTCATGCCACAATTTGGAAATATTCCTGATTTAATCAGTAATTACCTACAAAAACCATTTATGGCATTATCACAAAATGTAATTTCAATTGTAATTATTACATTCTCAGTATCACTATTCTGGTTCTTCGGTCTTCACGGTCCAAACGTATTGGCACCAGCACTTGATGGTATCTACGGTCCAGCACTAAATGCTAACGTTGACTACTACCAATTAAATGGTACTAAAGAAGGATTACCACACCTATGGACAAGAGGATCATTCGATGCATTCTCATGGATGGGTGGTTCAGGAAGTACATTCGCATTAATTATTGCAATCTTGGTCTTATCAAAACGTGCAGATCAACGTGCAGTAGCAGCATACGCACTTCCAATGGGATTATTCAACATTAACGAACCAGTACTATTTGGTTTACCAATCGTATTGAATCCAGTTTACCTTATTCCATTCCTACTTGTACCAGTAGTACAAGTTGTGATTGCTTACTATGCAACAGTTGCAGGTTTAGTACCTCCAGTACACATTAACGTACCTTGGGTATTGCCACCAGTAATCTATGCATTCATGGCAACAGGATTCTCTATTACAGGTGCATTATTAGCACTATTCAACATTGCGGTAGCTGTTGTGATTTGGGGAGCATTTGTTCTTGTAGCAAATACTATGGGGCCTGAAGAGGCATAACACATTGCAATTTAAAGAGAGGGGGCTTATTTCTCCTCTCTTATTTTCTTTTAGAAAGTGTGGTTAAATTATGGAAAAATGGATGTATTTCTTAATGTCAGTCGGATCAATATTTATTGTGATGTATCCTACAGAAGATGGTGCAGTTGAACATTTAATTTTAGGTTTGTTATTAATTGCGATCGCAATTGTAATTCTTGTATTAAATAGAAAGAATAAAAAACTAAAATAGGTTATAATAAATGGGCAATATTTTCTTAAATAAGATATTATAGGGAAGAGATTAAGGATGATATTATGAGTTTACCTTTATATAAAAGAATCAAAAACTTAATGTTTGATGAGATTCAACAACTTACTGTCAATGATCCCATTCCCAGTGAACGGGACTTAGCACAGATGTATGATGCCAGTCGCATGACAGTTCGAAAAGCTTTAGACGAACTGGTTGAGGAAGGGTATCTTTATCGTGACGCAAAGCGGGGAACTTTCGTAGCTGATAGTGAAGGACTTCGAAAAAATACATTGGTTGAAACAATGGTTCGTGGTGACTTGGGTTATAAAGTGCTTTACTTTGATGTGAAAGCTTCTTCAAGTTTTGATGTTCAAAATGCCTTGCATATCAGACCCTCAGATCAAGTCGTTCGTATGATTCGTTTGGTATTTGATGGTGATGACCCTTTTGCGATTGAAGAAATTTATGTTGAACGCCGTATGATGAGTGATGAAGAAGTCAACAACATGACAAAATGGCGCAGTTTCAACAAGTTTCTTAAAGGTGATAACGTGATGACACAACGCTTTGTGCCTTCAGTTGTACCGGTACAATATGCGAAGTTACTCAAGATGAATATTCACAGTCCAATCTTAATTATTGAAAATTTTATCTCTACGAAAATGGGAGAAAGAGTCGCATATTCAAAGATTTATCACAACCCTGAGAAGGGTCATGTCGAAATAACAACTTAAATTAACTGGGAATCCAGTTTTTTTAATGCTATCACATGAAAATAGTTACATTTGAGATTGTAAATTCTTTCACGATTTGATATTATTTTCTTAAGTTATGTAGGGAGGCATTTTATGGGAAAATCAATAGCATACAAAATACTCGAAAAACACTTACTCCATGGGGAGTTGATTCCAGGAAAAGAGATCGCAATTAAAATCGATCAAACTTTAACCCAGGACTCAACCGGAACCATGGTCTATCTCCAACTTGAAGCGATGAACGTCGATGAGATTAAAACGGATTTATCTGTTGCTTATATTGACCATAATACGCTTCAATCAGGATTCGAAAATGCTGATGATCATGCATTCATTCAAAGCAGTGCACTGAGGCATGGTGTCGTCTATTCAAAACCAGGTGGTGGGATTTGTCATCAGGTTCATTTAGAGCGTTTCGCAAAACCTTGCACAACCTTGATTGGATCTGACTCACATACCCCAACTTGTGGTGGTATTGGCGCCATTGCGATTGGCGCAGGCGGTTTAGATGTTGCGATCGGTATGGCACAAGGCATCTACTTCTTAACCACACCCAAAGTCTTTAAAGTAGAACTTACAGGAAAGCTTTCATCTTTTGTGAATGGTAAAGATGTCATTTTAAAAGTGCTTCAAGAACTCACTGTTAAAGGGGGCGTGGGTTATATAATGGAATATGGTGGTGAAGGTGTTAAAAACCTCAGTGTGACTGATCGCGCAACCATTTGTAATATGGGGGCAGAACTGGGCGCAACCACATCCATCTTCCCCAGTGATGAAAATACAAGAGATTACTTAAGAAGACATGATCGTGAAGATGACTATGTAGAAATTTATGCGGATGAAGATGCACACTATGATGAAGTGATCCACATTAATATGGATACACTCAAACCCATGACAGCACTACCCTTTAGTCCAGACAATGTGGTCAGTGTTCAGGACACACTTAAAGATAAGGTTAAAGTGGATCAAGTGGTCATTGGAAGTTGCACAAACTCTTCCTATTCAGACATGATGAAAGTGGCCGCAATCTTAAAAGGAAAACGTGTCCATCCCGATGTCAGTCTTGCGATTGCGCCAGGCTCATCAAACATCCTAAGATTACTCAGTGAAAATGGGGCTTTAACTACGCTTATTGCATCAGGGGCGCGTATCTTAGAGTCAGCTTGTGGTCCATGTATTGGTATGGGACAAGCACCCAGATCAGGCGCTGTATCACTGCGCTCATTTAACAGAAACTTCTTGGGACGTGATGGCGGTAAAGACTCAAAAGTGTACTTAGTAAGCCCAGAAACAGCTGCAGCATCTGCAGTAGCGGGATACTTGGTCGACCCAGAAGACTTAGATTTAAAGTTTGTCTTTGAAGAACCAGAATCCTATGGAAAAGTAGACCACTACTTTATCTTCCCAGATGAAACACATAGATCTCAAGATGTCCAAATGGGGCCCAACATCAAACCCTTCCCTGTTGGAAAACCAGCACAAGAAGTGGTTTCAGGGGCTGTACTTTTAAAAACAAAAGACAATGTCACAACGGATGATATCGTACCATCAAATGCAAAGATGTTACCCTATCGCTCCAACATTCCACACCTCGCAAACTTTACTTTTAAAACTTTAGTAGAAGACTTTAAAGAACGAGCTGAAAAATATGAAGGTGGTATTATTATTGGTGGCGATAACTATGGTCAAGGATCATCTCGTGAACATGCTGCTTTAGTCCCTTTATATTTAGGGGTCAAAGCGGTCATCGCCAAATCATTCGCAAGAATCCACAGATCAAATCTTATTAACTCAGGCATCTTGCCTTTAGTATTCAAAGATCTCAGTGATTATGATGCAGTCGATGAATTTGATGAACTTGTGATTGAAGGTGTTCTCAATACCTTAAATGTAGGCACGCAATATACCGTTTATAATAAAACAAAAGACACATCATTTATTGCAGAACTTGATATTTCTTCAAGAGAACGTGATGTTTTAAAGTTGGGTGGTTATCTCAACTTTGCGAGCAAGGGAGACTTTGGATTTGAGCGCGCATAAGATTACCCTTATTCAAGGCGATGGTATTGGTCCTGAAATCAGTGATGTTTGTGTTGGTGCGCTTAAAGCTTTAAATTTAAATGTACATTTTGATATTCAAGAAGCGGGTGTGAGTGCTTTAGATAAAGGTTTACCATTACTATCAGATGATGTTTTAAAGAGCATTCAAACAAACAAAATCTGCCTAAAAGCGCCCCTTACAACACCCATTGGAAAAGGGTTTAGAAGTGTGAATGTGGCTTTAAGAAAACACTTTGACTTATACGCAAACATCAGGCCGATTAAAAGCATTGACACAATCAAAACCCGATTTGAACATGTTGACCTCATTATCTTTAGAGAAAACACGGAAGACATTTATGCAGGGATTGAAAAACAAATCAGTGAAACTGAATCACATTCTATAAAAATCATTACAAAAGAAAAAACAGAACGTATCGTAAGAAAAGCTTTTGAATATGCGAAAGAACATAAAGTTAATATAGTCACCGTGGTCACAAAGGCCAACATCATGAAGCTTTCAGATGGTTTGTTTTTGGATACAGCACGCCTTGTTCAAAAAGATTATCCTGATATCTATTTAGAAGAAATCTTGGTGGATAACATGTGTATGCAGTTGGTGATGTATCCTGAAAAATACAATGTGATTGTGACCAGTAATTTATATGGTGATATCTTAAGTGATTTGGCTGCAGGACTTGTGGGGGGCTTGGGTCTTATTGCAGGGGCCAATATTGGAGAAGATGTCGCAATCTTTGAAGCAGTACACGGTACAGCACCTGATATTGCGGGCGAAGATAAAGCCAACCCTACAGCACTTTTAAATGCTTGTGTCATGATGCTTGAACATATGAATGAAACCGAAAAAGCAAATATATTAGAACAATCAATCCTCAAAGTTTTAGAAGATCCAAAGAACTTCACACAAGACTTAGGCGGAACAGCCAAAACATCAGACTATAAAAAACGTCTAATCCAGGAGATTCAAAGTAATGGTTGATGAAAAACAATTCAAATTGTTTACTTCTTATAATCCAGAAGACAACACCATCTCAAAAGACACCTACCAAAAGCATAACATTAAACATGGTTTAAGAAATGATGATGGCACAGGTGTTTTAGTGGGGATAACCCATATTGCTGAGGTGGTGGGCTATGATCTTGTGGATGGCAAAAGAATTCCTAAAGATGGTGAACTTTATTATCGCGGGATTAATGTGGATGATTTGATTGAAGGGGTAGAAAAAGACCATCGTTTTGGTTTTGAAGAAACAACATATTTACTGCTTTTCAATAAACTCCCCAACAAAAAGGAATTGGAACAATTTGTCTCTGTCTTAAAGAAATATGAAGCGTTCCCTGATAATTATTTGGAAGATGTTATTTTAAAAATACCTGCCGATAATATCATGAACAAGCTGCAACGTGCATTTTTAACACTTTATTCCTATGATCCTAAAGCAGATGATATCAGTGTGTTGAATGTACTGAATCAATCCTTAAGTTTGATTGCTAAAACACCCCTCATCATGATTTATTCCTATTATGTAAAAAGACATCACTTTGATCATGAAAGTCTCATCTTACATAAACCCAAGAAAGAATACTCAATGTCAGAGAATATTTTACACATGTTAAGACATGACCAAAAGTTTACAGATGACGAAGCGAAACTGCTTGATGTACTGATGATGGTACAAGCAGAACATGGTGGAGGAAATAACTCAACTTTCGCAACCCATGTTGTCTCTTCAACCGGAACTGATACTTACTCAGCTCTGGCAACTGCCATTGGTTCTTTAAAAGGACCCAAACATGGGGGTGCAAATCTAAAAGTAAAAGACATGCTGGAGAATATTAAAGCCAATGTTGAAAACTATTGGGAAAAAGATGCCCTTGAAGCGTACTTAAAAAGAATGCTTCAAAAAGAAGTATATGATAAAAAAGGGTTGATCTATGGGATTGGCCATGCAGTTTATACAAAATCAGATGCGAGGGTACGCATTGTGAAAAGAAAATGTATTGCGCTGGCTAAAGAGAATGCGTGTGATAAAGAACTTCAATTAATCTTAAACTTAGAAGAAATTGGTGGAAGACTCATCAAAGAAGCCAAAGGCTTAGATTTTACACCCAGTGGCAACATTGATCTTTATGCATCTTTTGTGATGGAGATGTTAAAAATTCCACAAGAACTCTACACACCGCTTTTTGCGGCATCTAGAATGGCTGGATGGTCCGCGCACAGACTCGAACAAATCCTTGATACGAAGATTATGAGACCTGGTTATGTGACCTTGGGTGATAAAAAATCGTATATACCTTATAAATTAAGATAAAAAAATACAGGCTCAATTTGAGTCTGTATTTTTGTAGTATTTACCTTGATAAGTATCTTTCTTTTTCATGAGTTTATCAATTTCATTTAAAACAACCGTTTTTCTTCGTGTCCAAAAGGGTGCTAAAAGCTCATCAGCCATTGCATCGCCTGTTAAACGTGCACACACAATCTCTGGGGGTAAGACCTCAAGTTGTTTCACCACAAGATCAACGTATGCTTCAAGAGATAAGAGTTCAAAGGGTTCAATGTCATATTTAATGCCCAAAGGGGAACTTTTTACCACATGAAGCATGTGTATCTTAACCATATCTGGTTTTACTTTCGCAAGATACTTTGCGGTTTCTAACATTTCTTCTTTGGTTTCATTGGGGAAGCCATTGATGATATGAATGCCAACGGGTAGATTTGCCTTTTTTAACATTTGAATGGCGTCTGTCACGGAGTCTAGATCATGGCCGCGATTCATCCAACGTGATGTTTTATCGTGAATTGATTGAAGTCCAATCTCAAAGTTTACTTCTTTAACATGAGACATTTCTTCAAACCAAGCTATTTTCTCTTCATCTAAACAGTCAGATCGTGTTGCAATATCGATGGCGATAAAACGATCATCATAGAAAAAGGGTGTGTAAAGTTTTTTAAGTTGTTCAAGGGAGCCATGTGTATTGGTGTAGGATTGAAAGTATGCGATGGCTTTGGCATCAGGCCATTTAGATCGCATGAGTTCAAAGCCGTGTTCAATTTGTTTTTCAATGTCTTCAGTTTGTAAGATGGCATCACCACTGCCTCTTTCCGAACAAAAGACACAGCCACCTGTTGTCACAGAACCATCGCGATTGGGACAGGTGAAACCAGCGTCAATACAGACTTTAAAGACTTTAGAGCCATATTTATTTCTGACGTAGTAATTGTAGCTGTGATAGCGTTTATTATCGTTTGAGTACGGGAATGGATTGTTTTTCATAATGCCTCATTTCTACACAACATTATAACGCAAACTCATGCTATTTTAAATAGATGATTGCATTGTCTAATAAGAGTTGGTACAGTAGATTTATGGAGGGCATTATGAAAAAACTATCCTTATTACTGATTGTTTTATTAATTTTAACAGGGTGTCAAAAAGCACTGGACCCATCACGTTTCACCTATGTGGGTGAAGACGGTACTGTAACCTACAGTTTTGAAGATGATGTGACGGTACTTAAGAAGGGTGAATTTAATCATAGAGAACGCGTCTTGTATGTATATTTTGAGCCAAGAGCAGATGATACAGGGTTTTTATCAAACCTTTTAAATCATGAAGTCAGAGAAATGCTTGAACTGGCACTTTTGGATTTGAAGATCATGCCGCTTTTATTCTCTGAACCAGCCCAAGATGATGACTATGCAGTGTATGTGAAGTATTATTTATCTGTCTCTGAAAACTATCCTGAAGTAAGTTACGAGTTTTTAGAGAAACTTTTAGAGTTTGATATCATTCCTGAACGAAAAGATCTTGATGAAGTAGTGCTTGAGTTGGGTTTGTCAAAAGATGACTTAAAGGTGATTGATAAAGACCTAAGACGTACATTTAATCAAAATATTAAAGCAGGGACTGAACTCTTTTATAAAGATTTTGATGAGTCTTTAGTTTTAGTTTTAGAAGTTGATAAGAAATTCTTCTATATTCCAACAGATGTTCCTGATTTATCGAAAACATTGATTCATACAATTTATGAAACAGCCAATGATGTTGAGGCAAAACAACTGGAACATACATTTCCGAAATACTTTGAATAGATGAAAAAAAGAAGCACTTGTTTGCTTCTTTTGTATTGTTTGAACTTAAAGTATTGAGTTTTATATAGAATGATTATCTTTCTATATTATAGAAGGACTTAATAGATCCTGAAATTAATTATTTTAAACATTAAAAAACTCATTATCAACCGATAATGAGTATGTGTTTCTTTAATGGAGCGGGTGAGGAGAATCGAACTCCCGTCTCAACCATGGCAAGGTCGTGTTCTACCATTGTACCACACCCGCATCTTTAAAAATAAATGGCGGTCCAGACGGGAATCGAACCCGCGATCTCCTGCGTGACAGGCAGGCATGTTAACCGCTACACCACTGGACCGTTTTTGTTATATTGCGAAAATTTAATGGCGGAGATGGAGAGATTTGAACTCTCGCGCCGGTTACCCGACCTATGCCCTTAGCAGGGGCACCTCTTCAGCCTCTTGAGTACATCTCCGTTACGTGTAATTTGCAATGCTATATCATATTATCACAAGACGATTTTAGAATCAATAGCTAATTTGAATTTCGTAATTTTTTTGATGTTTGCTGAAGTCTTCGCTTTGCCTCGCTTATCTATAATGCCATAAGCCTATAAGAAATGCAAGCCCTAATGTGAATTATTCGTAAAATTTGATTTAATTTCGTTTTATTGGAAGGTGTGTATGGTAAGATATACATAAAGATGTGGAGGATTTAAAAGTGATAGAAAATAGAAAGAATTTTATTGTGAATACAATTTATGTTGCGATTATTACAAGTATTACATTTGTAATCTTAAGATTTACTGTGAATCACTTAATGCCTTTTGTTATTGGGTTTATGATTGCTTTTCTATTGAAACCGATTGTACGTAAACTGGATGATGTTTTTGGACAAAACAAATGGGTCGGTGTTCTTGTTACTATTTTATTTTATTCCTTGGTGTTATTTTTAATCATTTGGGGTATCTTTGGTAGTATTGCATTTATTCAACATGCCATTCCTAAAGCTGAACAGTTTACAAACGCAACGTTGATCCCAATGGCAAATGAGGTTATTGATTGGTTTGAGAAAGCCATCACAAATCTTGATCCAAAAATGACAGCCATTGTCGATCGTGCGATTACTGAGTTTATGAATGCTTTTGAAAAGATTTTAAACTTTGTCTCATCTGGTGCACTCTCTTGGATTACAGTTGTGGTTTCTTCTACACCTAAGATTTTAATTGCGATTGTGCTGTCTGTGATTTCTTCATTTTTCTTTTCAATGGATTATGAATACATTGTTGGAAAACTCTTGGCGCTTTTACCCGCAAGTGGGGATGCATTCTTACTGGATTTAAAAAATGACTTTTCTAGATTAATTGGAAAATATATGATTGCGTATGGGAAATTGATGTTTTTAACATTTATTGAGCTTTCGGTTGGATTTATGGTTTTAAGGATTAAAAGTCCAATTTACCTCGCCGCGATTATTTCTTTGGTTGATGTTTTACCCGTACTGGGTACAGGTTCCGTATTAATTCCTTGGGCAGTGTATGAAATTCTTGTTGGATCTACTTCTCTTGGTATTGGTATTTTAATTGTTTATGGTGTTGTGACAGTAGTGAGAAATGTGCTTGAGCCACGTGTGGTGGGTAAGCAAATTGGTCTTCATCCATTACTCACTTTGGTTTCTATATATATAGGGGTTAAATTTATGGGGTTCTGGGGACTGTTTGTATTCCCAATCTTTGTGACAATCTTTGTACAGATGCATAAAGAGAACCGTTTAAACCTCAAAGGATTCTTTTTAGCACAAACACCACTTTGGATGCGTAGAAAGGCCATTGCCGAAAATATTGAAGAAAATGAATAACTTTTATTGACATTGATTCAATTTATGGTATTATGTGTAAGCTTATGATGTTAAAAGGGTTTCACTCCAGTGGTGAAGCCCTAATAATGTCGAGGTCGTGGCACACTTGGAACTGTGTGCATGTATTGAATTATCTTAATGGAAGGAGAAAATGTATGCCAACAATTAACCAATTGGTCCGTAATGGAAGAAAAACTAGAGAATATAAATCAAAATCTCCAGCTTTAGGTCGTACACTCAACACAATCAAACGTGAATATACAAACGTAAACAGCCCTCAAAAACGTGGGGTATGTACTCGTGTTGGAACAATGACACCTAGAAAACCTAACTCAGCTTTACGTAAATATGCACGTGTTCGCTTGAGTAATGGAATGGAAGTTACAGCTTATATTCCAGGAATTGGACATAACTTGCAAGAGCACAGTGTTGTACTAATTCGTGGCGGTCGTGTAAAAGACTTACCTGGTGTTCGTTACCACATCGTTCGTGGTGCACTCGATGCAGCTGGTGTAACAGATCGTCGTCAAAGCCGTTCTCTATATGGTACAAAGAAACCAAGAGACTAAAAAAGATTTTAAAATTTAAACAAGAACTATATGAAAGGAGGCCTTTACTATGGGTAGAAAAGGTCAAGCACCAAAGCGTGATGTTGTTGCGGATCCAATTTACAATTCTAAATTGGTAACGCGTTTAATCAACAAGGTCATGATTGATGGTAAAAAAGGTCAAGCGCAAGCGATCTTATATAACGCATTTGAAACCATCGAAGAAAAAACAGGTCGACAACCAATGGAAGTGTTCGAAGAAGCACTTGAAAATGTATTACCAATGTTAGAGCTTAAAGCACGTCGTGTTGGAGGTTCAAACTTACAAATCCCAGTAGAAGTATCAGCAGAGCGTCGTTTGACACTTGGACTTCGTTGGATTGTACAGTACGCACGTACTCGTGGCGAGAAGACAATGGAGGACCGTTTGGCAAACGAAATTATCGATGCAGCAAACGGAACTGGAGCTTCAGTTAGAAAACGAGACGACATTCATAAAATGGCAGAAGCCAACCGTGCATTTGCACACTATCGCTGGTAATTGTACCAGTAGAAAGGAGACTTTAATTTATGTCACGTAAATTTCCATTAAACATGATGCGTAATATCGGGATCATGGCGCATATCGATGCGGGAAAAACAACAACGACAGAACGTATCCTATACTATACAGGTCGTACACATAAGATTGGGGAAACTCATGATGGTGCAGCGACAATGGACTGGATGGCTCAAGAGCAAGAACGTGGTATTACAATCACATCTGCTGCTACAACAGCTTCTTGGAAAGACCACCAAATCAATATTATTGATACCCCAGGACACGTTGACTTTACAGTTGAAGTAGAACGTTCATTACGTGTACTTGACGGTGCTGTTACTGTTCTTGATGCGAAATCAG
>CAYSBB010000034.1:0-11949 GCA_964429205.1 uncultured Erysipelothrix sp. | reverse complement strand
ACATGAGGAGGTCCTATGAAAAAATTCAGTTCACTTTTCGTGATGGTTGCATTAATGGCGATTGCTGTGATTACTGCACCATATTTTTATGAAAACGTTCCGGTCAAACCGCAACAAAAATCACTTATACTCAATAAAGAAGTAGACCAACTCTTAAAATATGATCTACTTGAAGATGAAGTTCAAGCAGATGAAAAGCCAATAACTTTTGAAAAACGTGAAACACAAGTTCTAGCATCTGACCATGCAACAAAAGAAGTTGAAGTACAAGAAGATGAAAAAGTTGAAGTGGCAAAAGAAACTAAAGTGATTGCGAAAGAAACACCCAAAAAAGAGAAAAAAGTTGAAACAAAACAAGCTGTTCAACCAGTAGCAACAAAAGCTGTTAAAACAGTGGCACCTATAAACGAAGACAAAATCACAAAAGAAACTGAAGTTGTTTATGAAGAAATTGGTTTCAAATCAGAAACCAAAAATGACAGCTCTTTAGAAAAAGGTAAAAAATCAGTACAAACACAAGGTGTTAAAGGAACTAAAGAAATTACCATTGAAGTAACTTATACAAATGGTAAAGAAACTTCAAGAAAACAAGTTAATGAAACAGTAACTAAAAATCCAGTCAACGAAGTGATTCTTGTTGGAACAAAAGAACTAGCTTTAAATTGTTCAGGTCTTGCAGAAGACAAACAATTGGCATGTCTAGTTAATAAAGCACGTCAGGATGCAGGATTATCACTCCTTCATTCAGACAGCAATCTGAACCATTATGCATCAATTCGTGCTACAGAAATTGTTGATAAATTCTCACATACACGCCCTAACGGACAAGCATTCCATACAGTAGGGTCTGGAGTTCATGGAGAAAACATTTCATTTGGATACGGTAGTGCACAATCAGCACACCAAGGGTTCATGGATTCACCAGGACACCGTGCGAATAACTTACATAAAGACTTTACTAGAATTGGTACTGCATTAAAAACAGATGCCAATGGCACAAAACACTGGGTTATTTTATTTGGATATTAAAACTGAGATGCGCTTTGATTAAAGGCGCATCTTTTATGAGGTACTATGGTTGACTTTTATATAGAGATACGGTTTACTTAATTTGTGAACAGGGGAACCTTTTGGTTGAGATGTACTTGTACGAACCCTTATCACCTGATCTAGGTAACGCTAGCGTAGGGAGTTTTCATTTTCCTTGCGCCTTCGTATGTGGAGGTGTTTTTTTATGAAGAGAACCAAAGATCTCGTTTTGATGGCGATGTATATCGCCTTGTATATTGTGCTTGAGTGGATGATGGCGGTTTATCCGTTATTTGCGATGCCACAGGGAGGAAAGCTGGGTATTTCAGCCATTCCATTAATCCTTGCGAGCTACCAACTGGGTGTTGGTAAAGGCTTGATTGTGGTATTTGCATCCTTGTTGGGTCGTTTTATGATGATTAAAGTCCCAACATTTGTATCACCACTTCAGTTGTTTATGGACTACTTTTTCGCTTATGGTGTTTATAGTTTCAGTGTACTATTTAAAGATATTAAAATATCGGATGTAAAATTACCAATTGGGGTCATTTTCACCAATATCATCAGATATCTTGCACACTCATTCTCTGGCATCTTTTTCTTTCCAAGTGGAGAGAATATGCAGGCGATTATAATGGGTTCATTAATTTATAACATGCCATATATGCTTGCAACAACGGTTATAACATTTGTTATAATCATGATCGCAAAACCACGTTTAGAACGAGTATAAAAAGGGGGACAACCCCCTTTTTTTAGTGTATAATATTTTAAAAGGCAGGTGATATCATGTTGAAGAAACAAAGACATGAAGCAATATTAGATTACTTAGAAGAACATCGTTATGCACGTGTCGATGATTTATCAAAAATTACTGAGACTTCAGAAATTACGATTCGACGCGATATTAACGAACTTTACGAACAGGGAAAACTTAAAAAAGTATACGGTGGTGCTGAAGCGCTTAATATTGTGAAAGAAGACAGCAGCTACATCAATCGTTCTGTGGAAAACTTACCTATCAAACAACTCCTTGCGAAAAAGGCAAGTGAGTATCTAAAAAAAGGTCAGCGCATTTATTTGGATGCAGGAAGTACGACACATTGTCTCATCCCTTATTTAGAAGATAAAGATTGCACCGTCTTTACGCATGGTGTGCATCATATTGAAGCACTCTCAAAATTAAATATTAAAACCCATATCATTGGAGGCATGGTGAAAGAAGATACACTGGCAGCGGTAGGCAGTACCACGTTAATGTATTTATCGCAATTCAGATTTGATGTGGCGTTTATTGGAACCAATGCGGTGGAACCCCATTTTGGCTTTATGACACCGGATGTGAATGAAGCCATGGTTAAAAAGAAAATCATTGAACAATCTGATGAAGTATATATTCTGGCAGAGAGTTCTAAATTTAACCGCGCGTCCAATGTGACGTTTGCAAATAAAGAAATCCCTGTAATCACAAATAAAAATGTGGGCAATGCCTATATTGACTTTGATGTACGTGTGTAAAAGCCGTACATTTTTTTGTGTAATGATAAAGAATGATAAAGTTTGATAAATAATGATAATAACACTTGTAAACGGATACACTGTCTGTTAATATAGAACCATAAGGAGGTTTTCTATGATTTATGTTTTATCTTTGAACCCTTCAATTGACTATCACATGGATGTTGATGATATCATTTTGGGAGAAACCAATCGAAGTAAAAAGGAAACCATGAAAATTGGTGGTAAAGGAATCAATGTATCATATGTACTTGATCAATTGGGTACCCCAAGCACACTAGTAGGATTTTTGGGAGGTGATACAGGTTCGTTTATTCGAAGACACCTGAATAACATTCCACGAGTCCAAAACAAAATGATTGAAGTTGATTCACAAACCCGTATCAACGTAAAATTAAAAGGGCATGTTGAAACTGAGATTAATGGTAAAGGAGCACCTGTAAATGAAACAGCTGTTTTGGCTTTAGAATCATTTTTTAATGATATCAAAGAAAATGACATGGTGATCATTACTGGGCGTATTGCGGATGGTATGGCAAAAGATTGGTATCAAAAACTAGCACAAATCGTAAAAGATAAAAAAGCGCAGCTTGTGGTTGATATTGCTACCCAAGAACTCATTTCACTTTGTGCCTACAATCCAGTCTTAATTAAACCCAACATTGCAGAACTTGAAAGTATTTTTGAAGTCAGCATCAGTGATGAAAAAGAACTCGTTCACTACGCACAAAAATTAATTGATTTAGGGGCACAAAATTGCATCGTATCCTTAGGCTCAAAAGGCTCTATGTTAGTTAATGGCACACACATCTATAAAGCCAATGTGCCAAAAGGAAAACTGGTTAACAGTGTGGGTGCAGGTGACTCAATGGTAGCAGGATTCGTGCACGAATATCTCAACTCAAAAGACATAAAAAAAGCCTATCAACTTGCGGCTGCAAGTGGTAGTGCTACCGCTTATTCTGAAAACTTAGCTGAAAAAGAAACAATAGAAAAACTCAAAAATGAAATAGAAATAGGAGCATAATATGGAACTCAAAGATATTCTTAGAAAAGATTTGATGATTTTAAATTTAGAAGAAGGTTCTAAAACTGAAATTATTGAAACTCTCATCAAACAACTGATTAAAAATAATTTACTCGACGCAAAAGATCAAGTATCTTTTGTGAAGACAGTCCTTGATCGTGAAAAGATCAGCTCAACAGGTCTTGGAGATGGGATTGCGATTCCACATGGTATGAGCGAAGTCATTAAAGAGCCTGTTGTTGTCTATGGACACAGCGATGAAGGTCTTGAATTTGAAAGTATGGATGGTAAGCCAGCCCATCACTTCTTCTTAATCGCAACACCTAAAGGTGATGGTAAAGAACATTTAACGATTTTAGCAGAGCTTTCAAGACAACTCATGAATCAAGAAGTGATTGAAAAATTAAACAACGCAAAAAATGAACAAGCAGTTGTGGATGCATTTTCTATAGAAGAAAAAGTAGCAGAAACAAGTGACCTTTATGATATTGTGGCCGTTACAGGCTGTGCAACAGGGATTGCGCATACATATATGGCAGCAGAAAAATTATCAGAAGTCGCAAAAGCAAAAGGCATCAAGATTAAAGTTGAAACAAATGGTTCATCAGGTGTTGAAAATGCTTTAACACAAGAAGAAATTAAAGCCGCAAAAGGCATCATTGTTGCTGCAGATATTCAAGTGGCGATGGCACGCTTTAATGGTAAAAAATTGGTAAAAACACCCGTTGCGGAAGCCATTAAATCAGCCGATAAACTGATTGATCAAATCTTAGAAGACAAAGCGTCAGTCTATCACGCAACTACAGAAGACACAGAAACATCAGAAGACAAATCAGGTCTTTACCAACATTTAATGAGTGGTGTATCACACATGCTTCCATTCGTAATTGGTGGTGGTATCTTGATTGCGATTGCCTTTATGGTAGACCAACTCTTGGGAGTACCACAAGCAGAACTAGGTAGCTTGGGTTCATATAACAGTCTTGCAGCCTTTATTAATAATATTGGTGGTACAGCATTCAGCTTTATGTTACCGGTACTTGCAGGATATATTGCGATGAGTATTGCAGACAGACCAGGTCTTGTGGTTGGTTTTGTGGCAGGAGGCCTTGCGAGCAGTGGTGGTAGTGGATTCTTAGGTGCACTTCTGGGTGGTTTTGTGGCAGGATATACCATGAACTTTGTAAGAAAAGCACTTAAAAACTTACCAGAAACACTTGCTGGTATTAGAACGGTCTTACTCTATCCAGTACTTGGCGTTTTTATAGCGGGTACACTTGTTTCAATTATCAACATTCCAATGTCTAGTATTAATGAAACGATGAATAACTTCTTAAACTCATTATCAGGCTCAAATGCAATTCTATTGGGATTGATTGTGGGTGCCATGATGGCGGTTGACCTTGGGGGGCCAATTAATAAAGCAGCTTATGTCTTTGGAACCGGAACACTTGCCGCAACAGTTTCTACAGGTGGTAGTAGTGTGATGGCTGCAGTTATGGCTGCAGGGATGGTACCACCCCTTGCAATCTTTATTGCAACACGCTTATTCCCTAAAAAATTCACAAAAGATCAAAATCAAGCAGGTTTCACAAACCTCATCTTGGGACTTTCATTCATTACTGAAGGTGCCATTCCATTTGCATCGGCAGATCCAATTCCAATGCTCGTGAGTTTCATTGGCGGTAGTGCTGTTGCTTCAGCTTTAGTGATGGCTTTAAATATTAAAGTCTTGGCACCTCATGGTGGTATCTTTGTCATCATGCTGGTTTCAAGTCCAATTCTATACTTAGGAGCCATTCTTGCAGGTTCAATTGTCAGTGCGGCTTTAATTGGAGTATTAAAAAAATAAACATAAAAAAATAAAAGAGTCTCAGGACTCTTTTATAAATTGGTTGGGATCAAAGCGTTCATCAAGCTTTGTATCATGTAATATGTGTTCACTCATAAGATAGCCAATATATGGACCACTGGTTAAACCACTGGATCCTAAGCCTCCGACACAATAGATGTTTGGATATTGATTTAAGTATCCAAAAAAAGGAAGGTTTTGTGAGTTTTGGCTACGAAGTCCAATACGATGCTTTAAATCTTTGACTTCAAAATCAAGATAGGCATGTGCTTGTTTGAGTAAGTCATCTTTTATGGCTTCATCAAAATCTAAATTACGATAATCATTTTCATGAGATGCACCAATCACCAGTGCATCTTTTTTAAAGAGAAAATCTATTTCTCCTTTTGGCATGATGATCGCATAATCATTGTCTTCATAGGGTATTTCTAATAACATGCCTTTTTGTGCTTTGTGTTCCATGTTTATATTCAGTTCATTGAGCAAGGGTTCAAGACGTGCACCTGCTGCGATTAAGATTTTATCATAATCTTTTTCAATTAATGTTTTAAGAGAGACTGTTTGATGATGGAAGTGTGTATTTTGTGTTTTTTGATTGATGTGATTTAAATAGTCTTGACCATCAATGGAAAATGCACCTTCTATATAGAATCCTTTGTCATATTTAAAATGAGGTGGCATTTTATGTGTTGGGATGTTCTTTGTAACATGCTTCATGATTGGGTTGTGTTTTAATCGCTTTTTAGCAAGGTTAAAAAGTTTTTCATGTAAGGTGTCGTGAATGATGATGGCACCTTTACGATTCATAAAGGTATCTGTATTTAAATCTTTCGAAAGCGTGTCATAAAAGTTTGCACCTTTTTCTACAAGTTCATACCATGCTTTGTTGCGGCGTTGTGAAACCCAGGGACAAACAATCCCCACTGCAGCTTTTGTGCCTGAGTACGTATTGTCATCATAAACATCGATTTGATTGTTTTCATCTTGTCCTAAATAAAAAGCACACGTAGCGCCCACAATCCCATTTCCTATAATTGCAATTTTCATGTCATCACCTTTTTCTCTTTTAATTGTAGTATCTGGAGTTCACCACTGTCAAATATTTGATAGAATAGGTATGGAAGGTGATTGTATGAAAAAAGTATTAATAACAGGTGCAGCTCATGGTTTGGGATTGGCACTGGCGCATTCATTTAAAGATGATGAATTAATTTTAATAGATAAAGATGAATTGGCGCTTCAAGCTGTAAATTTAGATGCAAAGAAATATGTGTGCGATTTAGCAAATGTGGATGAAGTTTCAATGTTGCTTGAAAAGTTGAACGAAGAAATATCAGATCTTGATGTCTTAATTAACAATGCTGGTGAATGGATTTCGGGTGATCTGTCTAAAATGGATCAAGAAGGTTTTTCACATATGAATACATTAGAGAACATTCATCATGTACTGAATACAAATGTATTTGGTAGCATTGCGATGATTCGTGGTTTATATCAGAAATTAGAAAATGGTTTGATCATTAATATCAACTCACAATCTGGGGTCCATGTTGAAACGCCATTTCCGATATACAACACCACAAAACAAGCGATGAAAGCATTTCGTTTTGCGATTGAAGATGACCTTCAAAATATGAAGATAAAGATTACTGATATTTATCCAGGCTTAATTAACACTTCATTTTATAAACATGCAAAGAGCTTTATGCCCGATGAAGTTTTAGAAACAGGGTTAAAAGTAGAGAGCATTGTCGATGCGGTTCATTTTGTGGTTAATCAAAAAGAGCATGTGACGATTCCATCCATGGAGATCAAAAGTTTTTAAAATACTTCACAAATATTTTTGATTGTGATACACTTGTTTCTAGTTAGGTCCTTTAAGTTGTGACAGAGAGCACAACAAGGTACGCAGAATTTTAGCATACCCATAACTTAAAGGCGCTTATTGCGTCTTTTTTTATAAGGATCCTACAAGGAGGGTATATGAAAAAGAATAATTTGATTATTGATATTCATGAAAAACCAAAAACTCATTTAGAGTGGTTTATCTTGAGTATTCAACATGTGTTTGCGATGTTTGGTGCAACAGTACTCGTGCCAATTTTAACGGGATTGGATGTTGGGGTGGCACTTGTTGCAAGTGGTATCGGAACCTTAATCTATATCTTATGTACTAAAGGTAAAGTGCCAATCTACTTAGGTAGTAGCTTTGCATATATTGGATCTATTGCGACAGCCATTGCCTCTACAGGTGGTGCAGAAAGTGCTTATACAGGTTTAATGGTTGTAGGGGTAATCTATGTGATTGTCGCCGCTGTCATTTCCTTTACGGGTTCTGATTGGATTCGTAAATTACTCCCACCTGTTGTGGTGGGGCCGATGATTATGATTATTGGTCTTTCACTGGCACCTACTGCAGTAACAGAAACAGGTTTAATGGGTATTGACGTACTGATTGAACAAGGTAAGTATGCAGGAGTTCTTGGAGCGCAGTGGAAAGTACCACTCATTTCGGCCATCACATTCTTTACCGTAGTGATTATTTCAATGAAAGGTAAAGGATTCTTCAAAATCGTACCATTCTTAATTGCGATTGTGGTTGGTTATGTTGTGTCAGTATTCTTGGGTGTTGTAGACTTAAAAGAAGTATTCGCAGGATATTCTTTCATTCAAGTTCCAAAATTCCAATTCTTAGGAACTTATAAACTAAACTTCAATGCGGTCGCAGCTTTTGCGCCACTGGCCTTAGTAACGATTGCGGAACATATTGGTGATCATATTGTATTGGGCGAAATTGTCGAACGTGATTTCTTAGAAGAGCCTGGTTTACACAGAACCATTCTTGGTGATGGTATCGCAACATTTGTATCCGCTGCACTGGGTGGACCTGCAAATACAACATACGGTGAAAATACAGGTGTTGTAGCAATGACACGTGTTGGTTCAGTGTATGTGATTGGTTTTGCGGCTATCTTAGCCATTGGCCTTGGATTCTTAGGTTGGGTTCAAGCGTTTATATCAAGTATTCCTTGGGCTGTGATTGGTGGTATGACCATCATCCTTTATGGCCTTATTGCATCAAATGGTGTAAAAGTTTTAATTCAAGATAAAACAGATCTTAGCGATATTAAAAACCTTGTGATCGTCGCAACCATGCTTGTGGTTGGTTTAGGTGGTGCAAGTGTTCAATTGACATCACAAGTTGCTTTAAGCGGTATGAGTTTAGCAGCAATCTTTGGAATCGTATTAAACCAAATTCTAAACTTCATTGAGAAGTTATAAACAATATATTCATAAAAAGGGATCAAATGGGTTCCTTTTTTCTTTTTATCGGTTTGTTAGGCTTGACTAACTTTGTTTTTATGGTAATCTAAATATGAGCAGAAAGTGAGGCATTCTATGTTAGAAGTGAAAAACTTATCAGTATCTTACTTTGATAAAAATGTTTTAAAAAATATTAACTTTAAATATGATGATGCCAAAATTGTTGGGATTATCGGTCCCAATGGTGCTGGCAAATCAACCATGATAAAAGCAATCTTAAATCTTATCCCAAGAAAATCAGGAGATATCATTTGGACGGATGATGTGTATGAATCAAAAAAGGTTTCATATTTACCCCAAAGAAACGATGTTGACTGGCATTTTCCCATTTCAGTGATTGAAGTGGTTGCGATGGGACTTTATCCCAATGTGGGCGTTGGAAGAAAGATTAAGAAAGAGGATATGAAACTGGCCGAAGTTGCTCTTGAAAGTGTTGGGATGATGGATTATCGTCATACCCAAATTGGAGAACTCTCTGGTGGCCAACAACAACGTGTTTTCATGGCTCGTGCTTTAGTCCAAGACCCAGATATCTTATTCTTAGATGAACCTTTTGTGGGAATTGATGCCACAACTGAGAGACTTCTCATTATGATTCTTAAAGAATTAAGAGATAACGGTAAACTTATCTTCATTGTGCACCATGACTTATCGAAAGTGCATGATTATTTTGATGACTTAATGATATTAAATAAAGAGATTGTGGCCTTAGGACCTGTGGCAGAAGTTTATAATGATGATAACCTTCAAACCGCATTCCTCTCTCAAATTTCAAAGCTAGGAGGCCAATAATGTTAAATTTTATCAATGATTTATTAAATTATGGATTCCTTCAAAAAGCCATGGTTACCGCAATTGCGGTTGGTGTGTTGTCTGGTGTTGTGGGAAGTTTCATTATTCTACGTGGTATGGCTTTAATGGGAGATGCGATTTCTCATGCGATCTTACCAGGGGTCGTGATTTCTTATATGTTAGGAATCAATTACTTTATTGGTGCTGTTGTGATGGGGATGATGACTACTTATCTTATTTCACATGTAAATCATCACACCAAACTAAAAAGTGATGTGCCCATTGGGGTTATCTTCTCCGCATTCTTTGCGTTAGGGATTTTACTACTTCTTAAAGCGCAAACTGCTTTAGACTTAACACAAATTCTCTTTGGGAATGTGTTGACCATTAAAGATTCAGATATGATTTTGACCTTTATTGTGGGCGGCTTTGTTTTATTATTAATCTTTATTTTCTATAAGGAATTTTTAATCACAAGCTTTGATCCTGAGATTGCGAAAGTATATGGGATCAATGTTCAATTCTTTAACAGTTTACTGATGTTACTGTTAACGCTTGTGACCGTTGCATCACTTCAAACAGTGGGTGTTATCTTGGTTGTTTCAATGCTTGTAACACCAGCCGCAACCGCATTTCTTTTAACAGAAAGAATGCGACTTATGATTTTAATATCTGCCATTTTAGGTGGTGTATCCAGTGTGATTGGTCTTTACTTAAGCTTCACTTATAACTTAAGTTCAGGTGCCATCATCGTATTAGTCTTATTTGGATTCTTTGTGTTGGCATATTTGTTTTCACCCAAACAAGGGATTTTAATGAATCGAGGTAAAAATGCATGAAAAAATTAATGACAGTATTCTTAGTTCTATTACTACTCGTTGGATGTGGTAGCACTAAAAAAGAAAATGAAAAACTTACAGTAATCGCATCATATACCATTATTTCAGATATGCTCAATCAAATTGGTGGTGATCTGATTGAAGTATATAACCTTGTCCCTACAGGAACTGACCCACATGAATATGAACCACTCCCCAATGATATTAAACATGCAACAGATGCAGATTTAATGTTTTATAATGGTTTAAATTTAGAAGGAGGGGAATCGGGATGGTTTTTTAAACTCGCAAAGTCAGTGAATAAAGAAACCTCAATTATTTTTGATTTAAGTGAAGGGATCACCCCTTTATACTTACATGATGGGGATACATCAGATGGCCTCATGAACCCGCATGCATATCTCAATCCAAATAATGGGATTATCATGGTTGAAAATGCACTGAAAGTCTTGGTTGAACATGATCCCGAAAACCAGGCAACCTATGAAGCCAATGCACAAAGATATTTAAATACACTGGGTGCTATTGAAGAAAAGTATCGTACAAGTTTTGAAAGTCTTGATGAAAAAGATAGAATTCTTGTTACCAGTGAGCGTGCATTTCAATATATGAATTTGGAATATGGCTTAAAGGAAGGTTTTATTTGGGCCATTGACACTGAAGAGCTTGGAACAGCGGCTCAAATTAAAGCGCTCAGCACATTCATCAAAGAAAACAATGTTAAAGTGCTCTTTGTGGAATCTAATGTGGATCGTCGTCCAATGGAAACTGTTTCCAAAGAAACAGGTGTTCCCATTTTTAAAGACACTGTTTACTCAGATGAAATTGGGGTTAAAGGTTCTGAAGTGGATTCTTATGAAAAAATGCTCACTCACAATTTAGAGGTTATTATGGAAGGATTGCAGTAAAATGGCACATATCAGTTCCAATCAAGAGGATTATTTAAAAACCATCTATCTTGAAAACTTGAAAGGTAATTTAATTACCAATAAGTTAATCGCTGATAAAATGAATGTCTCGGCCCCTTCTGTGAGTGAAATGATGGGTAAGTTGGTAAAGCTCAAGTATCTTAAAAAAGATCCAAGCTATGGCTTTAAACTAACACAAGAGGGCATTGATTTAACTCAAACTTTATTAAAAAAACATCGCTTATGGGAAGTATTTCTGATTGATAAACTGGGATATTCATGGGATGAAGTCCATGATGATGCGGATGCATTAGAGCATGTGACATCTTCAAAACTTATGGAAAAATTAAATGTGTTTCTAGACAAGCCAAAGTTTTGTCCCCATGGAAAAGTGATTTATGGTAATGGGATTGAGGAAAATTTTGGCAGTGTTTTAAAGATGTCTTCCTTAAAAGAAAATGAAAAAGCATCTGTTCATATCATTGAAGATGACATGCTTTTACTTCAATATCTTGCGAATAAAAATATTAAAATACATGATGAATTTGTGGTAGATACTGTGGATGCTTTTGATCATACTTTGGTGATTAATATCAATGGTGAAAAAGTGGCAATCAGTGCAATGGCTGCAGCAATGATTTATGTAAGACGCTAAACTCG
>CAYSBB010000033.1:0-12007 GCA_964429205.1 uncultured Erysipelothrix sp. | reverse complement strand
CTTATTTTATGGGGCAAAGTGCGCAAACGAGTTGCGTACTTTGCCTCTTTTTTTATGTGGTGACTAAATATGAATTCACCAAATAAAAGAATAAAAAGTTTGTTTGAAAATATATGATCCTTTGGTGTCTATACTAACGCACAACTTTCAAGAATCACAAGATGCGAAAAAACAATCAAATCGACCACTTACGTTTCGCTAGCTCATATGATTCTCATAACTTTTTCTTACACGCTGCGTTCACTCATATAAATTAATGGATCGCTTGTTGCTCCACAACTTCGCTTTCACCCGCTCTGGAGCGACCTCACCATTTATTTATCTATTCGTTCTCTTGTTTGTAATTCTTTCATTAGAGTTGTGCTTCGTTTTAGACACCAAAGGACATGGTAGATATTAAAAGGTGGTGGTTTAAATATTGTCCTTGGCGGTCTTTGAAAACTGAATAAAAAGGGTGATTAAATATGACCAATTTACAAATTGGGAAAGTGTATACTATTCAACCGATTGAGGTTGATTTAGGAAATAAAGTTTATCGTTTAGGAGTAAAAAAATGGAAAAAATACTGAATGAAATTAAGGTTTTTGCGATACTGCAATTGAATTAATTGATTATGATGATTATTACCAAGGCACTTCTAAAATTGCACATGGTTTAGATGCCATTATTCAAATACAACGCAAGATTAAAAACGCTTTAAAAGAGCAAGGAGAAAAAGAAAATGAAGAAATATTTTGATGAATTTGTAAGATTACTTACCATTGACTAAAATGTCAAAGAAAATTAGTGAAATGACTTATCTATATAATAATAATAATAATAATAATGATATGTTTAAGAATTCTAAGTATTTCTGAGCCATATATTGCTTCAAATGCTTCATTAGGATTGAAACCAGATAAAGATTTAGTCACTATGGTTATTGATTTTATTTTCAATATTCTTAATTTCTTCTGGTGTGTAAATATCTAAAGAAGTTTCTTTAGGGATATGGACTCGCAATTGCTTATTTGCTTGTTCGACATTTCCGTTTTGAATTGAAGCCAAAGGATCACAGTAAAGAATTTGGGTTCGTTTTTCGTTAGTAAGAATGGATGTTTCTATTGAATCGAACCCAGAGAAACAAGGATCACGATCAGTTAATATCGCAGGAAATATCTTTTGGAAATTCTCTGTTAATAAGGTTAATTCAAGCCTATTGTAGATGTTCTCTATTTTGGCTTGATTTGGCCTATCGATTAGAAAGAGTAGAACGTAATGAATTTTTGGTATAGACATTACTAGTAAACTCTTTTTATCTGTTTTAGGTCCACCCAGAAAATCTTTTTGAACAGGATAAAGGTGAGGATGAACTTGAATAAATGTTAGATAATCAAGATAAGTCCGACCACTCCTATCTATGGCGTTATTCTCCTTATATTCATACTTTTTATGAATCTTTCTTTTTTTTAGTCTTACTGCTTGAGGCAGATCGATTCTCTTCACCTTTAATAATCCATTATTGATATATCTGTAAACTGTCGGTACAGATACATTAATATCTTCGTTATCTTGGACGATATGATAAATTGATTCTTTATTGTCTACACCAGCTTTGACGATACTGTTTAGATTATCAAATTCTTCTTGTGTTAGATTGATTCCTTGTCTGGATGTCACAAGCGTGAATTGAGCTTCCTCATGCGCTTTTTTTGCGTCATATTTGAATCTATCATTTCCGCAAGTATATCGAAGTTCGCATCCATTACACACATAGGGATATCTTTTAGTTTTACTACAATCTCTTTCAGAATATGCGTATAATTTCTTCATAGGAATTCGATGTCTTTGAATTTCTTTAGAAACGCTTGTTGGATCTTTATCCAATAGATTAGCGATTTCTACTAACTTTTTATTATATGTCAAAAGTTGTTTAATTATCTTTCTTTGTTCAAAATTAAAATGTTTCCACCTAGTCATAATTTTTCCTCCTTATCATGTGGAAAACCTTCTTATAACTATTATAATAAAGTATCAGACTTATTTCAGTATTTTTTAATAAACGGAAATAAGAATTAAAATTAGCGGAAAACTCAGTTTGGACCAATAGGTCCTTTTTTTCTTTTAAATCACAATCATTTTGTTATAATGTATAAGAGGTGGCAAGATGAATCCGAAAAATCCATATATACAAATGTTAATTACACTGAGATTAAAAAAATTACATCGTGAAGGATTCACGCGTGTAAAGTATAGAGATCTGGAAGAGGTCTTTTTTAAATATATTTATCGTCGAAATTTACCTGATAACTTAAGTGAAGTGAGTGATCGCATCTTAAATATTTCTGTAGATGAAATCATCCGTTATCTTTCACTGGATGCATCAGTACGTTCTAAAGATATGGCAATATCTGATTTACTACACGGAGATTCATAATGAAACATAAATTCCCAAATTCCAAAGACATTAAAATGTTGATGATTCCAAGTTTGGTCTTGATCACTTTTTTTGTTTTGCTTTTTAATGTTTCGACCTTAAAGCTTGGAACAGGTTTGGGAAGAGAAGTACATCTTCTTACCAGTGATATTTCAAATGATGAAGATTTCATTCTATTTCAAAAAGAATTGAAGCGCGACAAAATAGAAGTCAGTATTTCAAATTCCAATACAGATCGCTTACTCATGAAGTTTGTGGGCGTGGATGATGTTGAAGCATTCACAAAAGATCTCTTTATCAGATTTCCAAAATTATTTATTTACGAAACAGGAACTTTTAATTCAATTTCAAATGTCACCAAGATGACCAAAACCATTCAAAGTTACTTTGTGGTATTTCTTTTGGCTTTTGTGACTGTTTGGACCTATCGCTATCGACTATGGGGCTTGTTTTTTGGACTCAGCATTTCTGTGATGAGTCTTTTAGTCTTGTTTATATCCAATAAGTTGGGTTATATCTTTGACTATAAATTATGGTTTACAACACTGGTCTTGTTTGTGATCTTGGTATTGCTGAAAGGCTGGACCATTTTTAAAACAACGCACGATTTCGATATTTCGACGATCATTCATTATCATGCAATTACGGCGCTGATGTTAAGTTTAGCGGCGGTATCTTTATATTTACTCGATCCAGTCTTTCTTGATAATGCTTTAGCTGTTGGGATTGTGGTGGTTCTTTTAGTCTTTGAAACCCTTTATTTAAATAAAGCACTCTACTACGCAAAAGAAGAAATTGAACACGATGAAAAAGTGGCGGCTTACTTCTCGCAAAGAGACAGTATTAAAGTGCCTGATATTGTGGACACAAAGATTGTGGTCATCTCCTTAACGCTTTTAATGTTGGTGGTGAGTTTGTTGAGTTTAAGTGATCCTTCAAGAAAAGAAAAACACAATCCAGATTTTTCAATGGAACACTATTTAATTGTCGATAATAACGATGCGGTGAGTTTCCTTGAAGTACAAGCAACTTTAGGAAAACTTGATCTTTCAAAACATTTACTTGAATATAAAATTTCTGAAGAAAAGAAAACATGGTACGTCTTTGATGAATTTTCAAATTGGTATGGCTTAACCCAAACTAAAACAGCCGTTGAAGATAAGTTGGGTGTTGATGTGAATGTGATTCGTAAGGAAAGTTTTGAATATAATTTCCCGATGAAATTTCATTTAACCTTCTTTATCTCATTTACACTGATTAACTTTTTAGTGTTGTATCTGATTTCTAATAAGTCACATTCCTATCACTTTGTGATTATTAATTTTGCGATGTTGGTATTTTTACATTTATTTAAGTTTATCTTCAATATCAATGCATCCCTTGAATTTACCTTGATGCAGATCTTTGTGCCTGTGTTTGTCTTATTATCACTGCTTTTTTTCAAAGAAGAAAGAGACTTCTTTAAAACGCGTGGTATGGGCACAATTCTTGGCTATGGCGCAAGTTTATTGGCGATGTTGGTGTTACCCATTGTTCTGATTATTCCAGATCCCACATCAGATCACTTTTATATGATTTCATTATTTTTAATTTTCTCACTTGCCTTTATGGCAACACTTTTTGTTTTATTTTATATCAACAACTCCAAAGAAGGTGAACTATGATCCATTATGATAACTTAAAGGAAGATACACGTTTACTGCATCACAGTGAATTTGTTAGAAAAATCATCAGTGTTTATGATTTAAGCGATGCACAAATTGATCAGTTAAATAAACCGACTGTAAAAATCATTCAACATGATTCTATTGATAAAATCGCAAGTTTTCTAAAACAATCTGAACATCTTATGATTTGTGGGGACTATGATGCAGATGGTGTTAGTGCAACCAGTATTGCTTATCTTCTTGCGAAAAAGTTAAATAAAGAAAAGGTGGGGTACTATATCCCACATCGCTTTGATGAAGGGTATGGTGTTTCATGTAACACCATTCAATTAGCCCATGATAAAGGCTATACGGATGTCTTAATTGTTGATACCGGTGTTAAAGCGCATGATGCGGTTAATTTGGCCCTTTCTTTAGGGATGCGTGTTGCGATTGTGGATCACCACTTAATTGAAGGGACACTTCCAAATTGTGATATCTTACACCCAAGCTTTTTAGAAAGCTACGCCAATAATATGAGTGCAGGGGGCTTGATGTTTGTGGTGGCCGAAAGTATGCATTTATTAGATGATAAAATCATGGCTTATGGTGCCATTTCTACCATTGGTGATGTCATGCCACTTTGGGGTAAGAACCGTGAGATTGTGATGCGTGGCTTAGAAGTCTTAAATAAAAGACCGCTCATCAACATTGATGCTTTATGGAAACGCTATAACGCACCCTATACAGCCAAAACCATTGGTTTTCAAATTGTACCTAAAATCAATGCGGTAGGCCGTATGGCAGATCGTGTCAATATGAACACCATGGTTCAATATTTAATTACAGACGATGAAACATCGATTCGACACTACGCCAATCAAGTGTTAAAAATAAATACTTTAAGAAAAGAAATTGGAAAAGATGATGCGAAACATGCTTTATCACTGATAAAAGATGACCCCATTCATATCGTGGCTTCAGAACATTTCCATGAAGGTTTGATGGGCATTGTTGCCAATCAGATTATGTCTAAAACGGGTGTTCCTACTTTAGTATTAAAAGAAAAGAAGACTGTTTATAAAGGCAGTGCCCGTTCAAGCAGTATTTCACTGAAAGATTTATTTTCAAAGTTAAATGAGAAATACTTTGATGGTTTTGGGGGACATGATTTTGCGTTTGGCTTAAGTGTGAAAAAAGAATACTTTGATGACTTTGTGAAAGATGTGAATCAAGAAATCTTACACTTAGAAGCACACCATAATTTAAAGCCCAGTATTTATTGTGATTTTGAAATTACTGACAAAATGATCCGGGATCTCTTTGAATTAGAGCCATTTGGTGAAGGGTTTGAAGTGCCTACATTTATGTTGTCTGGTTTTGAGATTGATGATGTTGTGGCATTAAATGGTTATGGTTATAAATGTATCTTTAGGAACTATTATTTAAAAGATGCAGTGATCTTTAATCCAAATCTTTCCAAAGAGACATTAATGAACATTCATGCCATTTACGGCACCTTTGATGTCCACCCAAGATTTGGCTTATCTTTTAGCATTGATACGTTTGATGTATAATATACACAGTGAGGTGAGCGCATGAAAAAATATCTCATAAATTTTCTTCTATTATTGATGATGGTGTTTTTAATGGTGCCTTCTGTTTTCGCTCAAGATATTGAGGAAGAAGTGGTACCTGAAGAACCTGAAATTGTGATAGAAATAAAAAACGAAAAGAAGCTTCATAAGCTTGATCTATATGACACTGAAATCATTCAATTTGATGTTGCACTTGAAGAAGACTATAGTGTGAGTGTTGTTTCTGCACCTGATGATATTTTGGATATTACCGTGGGTGAAAAAGAATTCACAGTGAATGCTAAAAAAGTAGGGAACACAAAAGTAACACTAATTGTAAGACTAAAAGATGAAGACAAAAGCTACACCCATGAATTTAATTTTCAAGTTCAAGAAGAAAAAGGTTACTTGAAGTTCAATCAAGATTCTTTTTACTTAATCCGTGGGTTAACTTTTGTGGTTGACTTTGAAGTTGAACCCAAAAACTTAGATTTGGGTCGTATTGTTTGGTCTTCAAGTACGCCATCTGTTGCCAGTGTTGAAAATGGTAAAGTATATGGCCATAAACTCGGACAGACTGTCATTTCCGCAAGTCTTGATGGTCATACTGAATCGATGATTGTGCATGTCAGTGCGCCACTTACGAAAATTGAGTTCAACCCATCATCTGTAAACTTAAATTTAAATGAAACGGCCAAAATTCCAGAACTGATTTATGTACCCTATGATACCACGTCTGATAAAACTGCCACATATCACATCGTTGATGAATCAATTGTTGTGATTGAATCGGGTGTTTTAAGGGGTCTAAAAGTTGGGGAAACACAACTTGAAGCAGAAGTGGCTGGTATTAAAACAACTTTAGATATTAAAGTCAGTGAGAAAGTGAGCAATCGTGAAGCAGAAACCTATCTATTAGAAAACACGAAAAGTGATGATACTGGGTTTTATCTTCAAGTTAGAGACTTTAAACCTTCAAATTTAAAATCGTTTGAACTGGTCCTTCCTGATCAAGAGATTTTAGATTACATGGAAAACCGTGAACACAGTACACTTTGGATTCAATTACCAGATGAACTTTTAAAAGAAGATTTGAGTAACTTAAGCAGCATGCTGATTAATAAAGAAATTCTACTGCAACTGGGAGCACAAAAACTTGAAGTCATCTTCGGTGATTTAAATGGTAAAATCTTATATAAATTCTTTATTAATCAAAGAATTAAAAATGATTATAACTTATCATTTAATTTTAGAAATATTAAACTTCAAGATCCTTTATACCAACTGGTAAAAAATGATCGTGCTTTTAAATTAAACTTCACTGAAAAACCAGTGGATGGCATGCGTGTTTATATTAACCATAAATTATTTGGTTCGGAAGTGAATCAATATCACTTTATCTATGGTTATAATCAAGACCTCATTATTGACTCTGAACAAAAGTTAATGGCCAATGATGATGGGTTTATTGAGTTTGTGCCAACCCATCAAGAGAACATTGTGAGTTTGACGCCCATCACAAACGTCAACAACACTTGGATTATTGTGACCTTTAGTATGATCATCGCTATGATCGTTGGATTTGTGCTTTATAAAAATATAAAACGATTACGTAATGCGCGATAATTGTGCTATAATTACTTTGTGATTTGGAGGAATAAAATGGACTTAAGTAAATATATTGCGACCATTCCTGATTTTCCAACTGAAGGTGTTTTATTTAGAGATATTACCCCTTTAATGGCAGATGGTGCAGCATTCAAAGAGGCGACTGAATTATTCACAGCTTTCGCGAAAAAGGTGGGGGCAGATGTCATCGTCGGTCCTGAATCCAGAGGATTTATCTTCGGATGTCCTGTCGCTACTGAGCTTGAAATAGGATTTATTCCAGTGAGAAAACCTGGAAAATTACCAAGAGAGACAATTTCATATAAATATGATTTAGAATATGGTAGTAATGAATTACACATGCATAAAGATGCCATTAAAAAAGGACAAAAAGTGCTTGTGATTGACGATTTACTGGCAACAGGTGGTACCGTTGAAGCAACCGTTTCTTTAATTAAAGAATTTGGTGCTGAAGTAGTCGGATGCGCATTTTTAATCGAACTTGTCGATTTAAAAGGTCGCGACAAATTAGACGATATTGACATTTACACAATATTACAATACTAACGGAGTTTATATAACTTCGTTTTTTACAACTTTTACGATATAATGATAGAAAGACTTGGAGGTGAGAATATGTCACATGAAATGATTGGCGATATCAGTTTGGATATGATTTTGCATGAAGCCAAAACTTATATTAAACAAGAAGAGAACATTGATTTGATAGAGCGTGCTTTTTATTTTGCGAAAGAAAAACATGCAGGGCAATATCGAAAAAGTGGTGAGCCATACTTGGTTCACTTGATGCATGTTGCACATATTCTTGCGAAATTAAGCATGTCTCCTGTAACCATTGCGGCAGGGTTTTTACATGATGTGATTGAAGATAGTGGCGTCACTGTTGAAGAATTAACAGAAGCATTCAATGAAGACATCGCGAAAATTGTAGAATCAGTCACAAAGATTGGTAACATTGAGTTTGTGGATGAAAAAGAGTACTTAGCCGCAAACCACCGTAAGATCTTTATTGCGATGGCCAATGACATTCGCGTTATTTTTGTGAAGCTTGTCGATAGGCTTCATAATATGCGCACCCTTCAATTTCAACCCCCAGAAAAACAAAGAAAAATTGCACAAGAAACCTTGGATGTTTATGCGCCCATTGCGCACAGACTCGGTATTGCGCAAATTAAAAATGAACTTGAAGACTTAAGTTTCCAATATTTACATCCAGATAAATACTATGAAATCGCACGTCTTGTAGAAATGCGTAAAGTAGAGCGAGACCAACAAGTCACACAAATGATTACGCAAATCTCTAAGATGTTGATTGATAATGATATTAAATTTAATATTTTTGGCCGCTCAAAACACTTATACAGTATTTATAAGAAAATGACGACCAAAAACAAACGCTTTGATGAAATTCTAGACCTTCTGGCGATTCGTATTATTACAGAATCTGAATTGAACTGTTATGAAACACTGGGTTATATCCATGCGTCATACAGACCCATTCCAGGAAGACTTAAAGATTATATTGCGATGCCGAAAATGAACATGTACCAATCCTTACATACCACCATTGTGGGTGAGGAAGGGAATATCTTCGAAATCCAAATCCGTACTTATCAAATGGATGATATTGCGGAGCGTGGGGTTGCGGCGCATTGGAAATATAAAGAGGGTAATACAAACATGCCAAGTAAAGGTCGCAAAGAAATTGAAGATCGTCTGGCATGGTTTAAAGACTTTAACATGATGACAGAAGATGTGGATGAAGATGCCCTTGAATACATGGACGTGTTACAACGAGATATCTTTGATGCCAATATCTATGTCATGACGCCAAAGGGACGTGTGATTGATTTACCCAATGGTGCAACACCCATTGACTTTGCGTATCGTGTCCATACAGAAGTTGGACACCAAACGGTAGGTGCAACGGTCAATAACACACTGGTACCACTAAACACCCCACTAAAAACAGGTGATGTGGTACGTGTTAGAACCAATAAACAATCAGGACCTTCTGAAGACTGGCTCAAAGTTGTTAAGACAAGTCATGCCAGAAATAAAATCCGCCAATACCTACAAAGAAAAATTCAAGAAGAGCGTTCAACCTTAGTATCTAAGGGTGAACAAATGATTAAAGATGAAGCGAGAAAACGTAACGTCGATGAGAAACTATTGAAGAAACTTGAAAATATTTTAAATAACTTCTCAGTCAGCTCCATGGATGATTTATATTATGCTGTAGCAACAAAAGCCTTGTCACTGCCATCAATCTTTGAAAAAATTGATGTACAACGACCCATCGACGAACACCAAAAATTTGAAAAACTCCTCAACAAACCGCGCACAGAACGTAAAGTTACAGGAGATTTGGGTGTTAGAATTGCCGGTATAGATTCCATGATGGTATCCATGTCTAAGTGTTGTTCGCCCGTATATGGGGATGACATTGTTGGGTATGTTACCAAGGGACAGGGGATTCGTGTTCACCGCAAAGATTGTCCCAATGTTAAAAATGAAAAATCTCGATTAATCGATGTTTCATGGGAAGAAGATTTCACCCATGGCGATTATGAAACCGTATTATCCATCTTCTCATCAGATCGAAGTTTCTTACTGACTGACTTAGTCACCACAGCTTCACAACTCAAAGTGCAGCTTACAGCGGTTAATTCCGAGGTTGAAGAAGATAAAATTCACGTTACAACAACGATGCGTGTCATGGTTAAAGATGCACAGCACTTAAGAAACTTGATTGCGAATTTACGTAAGGTTGATTCAGTGATTCGTGTTGAGCGTGTCATCTTGTAAAAGATGTGAAGATATGATACATTATTAATGATAAAAATTTGTTGATGGTGAATGAACTAAAGGACATTGCTTAGAGACATGCTGTTTGGTGAAAAGCATGCTTTGAAATTTAGTGTGACACACAGGAGAAGATCTTTTGAAATTAGAGTAGAAAGATTCGTGAATCTGCGTTAAGGATTGAGTATAAACAAAGGTGGTACCACGCTTTAAGCGTCCTTGGGCCATCTTTATTTTTTTGTTTTAGGAAAAGGAAAGTGATACTATGTCTAACTTAAGAGCACCTCGTGGTACACAAGATGTATATGGGGAAACAATGCGCACATGGAAAAAGATTGAAGAAGTTGCACGTGAAAACTGTGAAAGATATCATGTGGGTGAAATCAAAACACCCATCTTCGAACATACAGAAGTTTTTGATCGTGGTAATGATGCCAGTGATGTGGTTAATAAAGAAATGTATACTTTTAAAGATCGCGGTGATCGTTCATTAACTTTAAAACCAGAAGGAACAGCCGGTGTTGTGCGTGCATTTGTGGAACATAAACTCTATGCACAAGGAAACGCCACGCAAAAATTCTTCTATATCTCACCAAATTTTAGATATGAAAGACCCCAAAAGGGGCGCATGCGTATGCATACACAATTTGGTGTCGAATACTTTGGTGAAGCCAACCCATATTCTGATGTTGAAGCCATCACACTGGGATTAAAAGTCTTGAATGATTTGGGCTTAAAGAAATATAAACTCATTATTAATACTCTGGGTGATAAAGAGAGTCAAGATGCATATCGCACAGAACTTGTTAAACACTTTGAACCTTATATTGATGATTTGGGTGAAGACAACAAACGTCGCTTTACACAAAATCCTTTAAGAATTTTAGATGATAAATTCTATCAAGATCATGAAGCACTCAAAAGTGCCCCCACCAATAAGGATTCACTCAATGATACTTCAAAAGCATATTTTGAAGCCGTCTTGAATCTTTTAGACGAAACAGGGATTGCATATGAAGTTGAACCCAAACTTGTAAGAGGGCTTGACTACTATCACCATACTGTCTTTGAAGTCGTTTCGACAGATGAAAGTGCAGGTGCCCAAAGTACCATTTTTGCGGGTGGTCGCTATGATCATTTGGTTGAGTATTATGGTGGACCCAGTGTTTCAGCCTTTGGATTTGGCATGGGGATTGAGCGTTTGATGGTATACTTAGATGCCGCAAAGATCGATATCGCTGATGAAGATGTCGTGGATGTTTATGGTATGCCTCTAGATAAAGAAGCCAATACACATGTCTTTAAAGCCGCAAATGCTTTAAGAGAAGCGGGTTATGTGGTAGAAAATGACTTTGAGAATCGTTCCATGCGCGCGCAATTTAAAATGGTAGATCGCTATAAAGCAAAAGTTGCGATGCTTGTGGGAGAAAATGAAGTGCAAGAAAATAAAGTAACGTTAAAACATATTGAATCACAAACACAAGTTAGTGTAGATTTGGATGAAGTGGTAACGCAGGTTAAAGAGTGGTTAGGAGAGAAATAAGATGAATCGTACATATTATAATGGTGACTTACGTATTGAAAACGTAGGCGAAACAGTTGAATTATTGGGATGGGTTTCCAAACGTCGAAACTTTGGATCCATTGTGTTTATTGACCTTCGTGATAGAAGCGGGATTATCCAACTTGTTGTGAATGCTGATGAATATCCTGAAATTGAAAAAGTTAGAAGTGAATACGTATTAAGCGTAAAAGGACTTGTGACTGAAAGACAAGATAAAAATCCTAAACTTCCTACAGGAGATGTAGAAATTGAAGTGATGTCATTTAACATCATCAATAAGGCAGCACAAACCCCCATGATTATTGCGGATGAAACAGATGCTTTAGAAGATACACGCCTTAAATATCGTTATCTTGATTTAAGACGTCCC
>CAYSBB010000032.1:0-12194 GCA_964429205.1 uncultured Erysipelothrix sp. | reverse complement strand
CCATGTTTAACTTTATGGCACTTTTAGGCTGGTCACCCAAAGGCGAACAAGAACTCTTCACAAAAGAAGAACTCATTGAACAGTTTACTGAAAAAAGACTGTCCAAGTCACCTTCCATGTTTGATGTTAAGAAACTGACATGGGTTAACCACCAATACTTAAAAGAAAAAGAAGATGATGCTTGGCTTGCGTTTGTGAAGCCATTTGCGTTAGAAGCATTTGATATGAATGATAAAGATGATGCTTGGATTGATATGATGCTCCTTCTTTATAAAGAACAAACTCAATTTGGAAAAGAAATCGTTGAACATATTTCAATATTCTTTGAAGATGCTGAATTAAATGATAACGCAAAAGATGTTTTATCATGGGAAACAACCCCTGTGATTGCGAAAAGTTTCTTAGACCACTTACCAGAAGACTGGTCAGTTGAAGCTTTAAAAGAAAGCTTTGCGGCCGCAAGAAAAGAAACTGGCATTAAAGGAAAACCACTCTTTATGGGACTTCGCGTCAGCGCAACCCATCTAGACCATGGTCCAGATTTAATAAGTACCTTATACTTAATGGGAAGAGAAACCATTGAAAGTCGACTCAATGACTATGTTACAGGGCTTTAAGAAAACAGATGAATTAAAAGTCATGCGAGATCCCGTCCATGGATACATCAATGTATCCTACCAAGTGATTTGGGATCTTATTGGCACGCCTGAATTTCAAAGACTCAGACGCATCCACCAGCTTGGGGGGACACTTCAGGTTTATCACACGGCAGAACACTCTCGTTTTGGACATTCCTTGGGTGTGTATGAAATTACGCGTTTGATGATTGAGAATGTTCAAGATTTAAAAGAAACAATTTCTGAACTTGAACAAGTGGCGCTTTTATGTGCGGCCTTACTCCATGATGTGGGACATGGGCCTTTCTCACACGCCTTTGAATCGGTGACATCGGTCAATCATGAGATCATGACAGACCGTATCATTTTAGAAGATACAGGCGTTCATGGGGTTTTAAAAGCGGTAGGAGACGGTTTTCCACAAATGGTTGCGGATATTATTGCGCACCGTCATGAAAATGCAATCTTAGCGCAGATCATCTCTTCACAACTGGATGCAGATCGTATGGATTATCTGTTAAGAGATTCATATTTTACCGGTGTCAGTTATGGTGAATTTGATTTACATAGAATCTTAAGAACACTGCGTGTTGTGAATAACACCTTAGCGATTAAAGACAGTGGCATCCATGCGGTTGAAGATTACATCATGGCGCGCTACCAAATGTACTGGCAAGTTTATTTACATCCAGTATCACGCAGCTATGAAGCCATTTTACTGGCCATCTTTAAGCGCATGAAAGATTTAATGGATGAAAATCCAGATATATTAATAAAAGCACCAGTTTTTATTCCTGTATTAGAAAATGGTGAGATTGATATTCATTCATATTTATATTTGGATGAACCAACATGTATTGCGGGGTTTAAAGCGTTGATGACATCAGGTGATGATATCCTCAGTGATCTTACAAGACGCTTACTCAATCGTGATTTATTTGAATATCATGATACCAGTGATAAAAAACGAATTAAAGAAATTCAAAAAGCACTGAAAGCACAAGGCTATGACACGCGTTATTACTACCAATCAGACCACTTAATCCAAAGCCTATACAAACCCTATAAAGCCAATGAAAACGCCAGTGTGTGGATTCTAAAGGGCAATAAGCTTCAAGAACTTTCCACAGCGTCCATTATTGTGCGTGGGTTTGTGAAATCAGAAGAAAAAGAAGACGCAAAAGTTTTCTTTCCAAAGGAATTAAAATTATAAAAGAGCACTTGCTCTTTTTATTTAAAAGGAGATTTTCATTATGAATCATAAAACAAGAATTAAAATAAGAAAAAGACTCATTGAACATATGCCAGTGCATACTGTGACCTTTGTGTTCAGTGGTTTATCCATTCGAAAAAGTGCCGATGCGACCTATCCATTTCATGTCAACCGTAATTTCTTCTATGCGACAGGGATTGAAGAAGAAGGTGCCGTACTGGTTTTAGATAATGGCAAGGAAATTCTATTCTTAAGAGATGTGGATCCCCACATGGAAAAATGGGTCGGACACTACATGAGAAAAGAAGAAGCAACCGCCATTTCAGGCATTAAAGATGTGCGTTACTTTGAAGAATTTGATAAATATTTAAACAGTGTACTGAATCGAAAAACACGCATTGGTTTGGATTTAGACCAAAAACAATTCACCGAAGAAGCGTATGGCTCCGCAATCAGTATGTCAGATTATGTGGGAATTGAACGTGTGATCGATGTGACGGAAATCTTTGTGCGCGCAAGAATGGTGAAGTTTGATGAAGAAATCAAAGCAATTGAAGATGCAGCAGAAGTCACCCATAAAGCGATTGAAGGCATGTTACAAATGATGAAACCAGGTGCCAATGAAAATGATATGGCAGCACGTTTCTTATATGAAACAAATAAAGCCCATGGCTCACTCATGTTTGATACCATTATGGCTTCTGGAAAAAATGCGACTATCCTTCACTATATTGAAAACAACCAAGTCTTAAATGATGGCGATATGGTTTTAGTTGACCTTGGGTCATGTGTAAATGGTTATGGGGCAGATATTTCTAGAACTTACCCCATCAATGGCGTTTATACAGATCGTCAAAAAGAAATTTATAACCATGTCTTACACTGCTTCAATACCATTAACGCTGAAGCCAAACCAGGCGTCAGCCTTCTTGATTTAAACAATCGCGCAAAAGAACTGTTAGAAAGCTCATGTAAGGAACTTGGCTTAAAAGGAAACTTAGAAGACTATTACTATCACAGTATTGGTCACTCTTTAGGGCTTGATACCCATGACGTTTGGGCAGATCGTGATTTCCCATTAGAGAAGGGGAATGTGATTACAGTTGAGCCAGGACTATATATTGCGGAAGAAAATATCGGTGTTCGTATTGAAACAGATTTAGTGATTACTGAAGATGGTGCACGTGATTTAGCACCGCAAATTTTAAGTAATGCGGATGATATTGAAAACTACTTGAAAACACTCTCTGAATAGGGAGTTTTTTCTTGTAAAAGTGGTTTCATTACTATAAAATACATAGTACAGAAAGGGCGTGTGGTATGAAAGTAAAGTGGAATGAAAAGTATACAACAATTGCGGTTTATACGTTTTTAGTTTTCAGCAGTACCATAGTATTTTATCTCATCGCATCGCAAGTAGAAGGGTTCAGACTCCAGATGAACAGCATCATTGGAATCTTCAGTCCTTTTATCATTGGATTTGTGATGGCTTATTTGTTTGATTTTATCTTGTCTTTTTATGAAAGGCATTTGGTTAAGTCAGTGAAGATGTTTCCACAAGAAAATAAGAAGTCGCGCCTCTTAAGTGTTTTTCTAACTTATGTAACGGTAGCGTTTTTATTCTTTCTTTTCTTAAAATTTATTTTCCCACAGCTTCTAGAATCTTTGGTAGGACTGGTCAATGAGATTCCAAACTATGTTAAAGAGATTTCTTTAAAGGTAGATGAGTTAAGTCAATCTTTTGAAATTAGACCTGAATATAATGAAATGATTTTGGATAAGTGGAATGAGTTTGTGGAATTCATTCTGAAATTTATGACAGATTTAATTCCAAAAATTGGAAACTTCACCAAAGGCATGCTTTCAAGTTTATGGAATATTGTGTTGGGACTGATTATTTCGATATATTTACTCATTGATAAAGATAACTTAATGGCACTCTCTAAAAAAGTGACGTACGGTATTTTACCCAAGAACCGTGCAGACAGTGCGGTGGATTTGGTTCATAGAAGTGATCATATCTTTGGACGTTTCTTAAGTGGTAAGATGCTTGATTCCTTGATTATTGGTGTTTTAACCTTTGTGGTATTACTGATCTTTAAGATGCCTTATGCGAATTTAATTGCGTTTATTATTGGAGTGACCAATATTATTCCATTCTTTGGACCTTTTATTGGGGCAATTCCTTCATTCTTTATTATTATGTTTGAATCTGTGCCAATGGCACTTTGGTTTTTGGTTATCATCTTTGTGATTCAACAAATTGATGGTAATATTATTGGACCCAAGATTTTGGGGGATTCATTGGGAATTTCTGCTTTTTGGATTTTATTTTCACTGTTAGTCGCAGGGAAACTCTTTGGATTTGTGGGATTAATTATTGGGGTTCCTTTGTTTGTGTTTATTTATTCAATCTTAAAAGATCATATCGAATCGCGATTAAAAAATAAGGGACTTCCGGAAAATACAAGTGCTTATAAAGAAAAATCTATTGATTAATGGATTTAACTTGACAAACACTGTAAATTTTTTATAATGCAGTAAGTAACGTGAGGTGATTACGATTAAAGTAAAGGTTACAGCAACACAGAAATCAGAAACTGTGGACATTCAAGATACGGATGGCCATGCAGAGTTTTTAGATTTTGGTGATACAAAAAGAATTGTTTACCAAGAAGGGTGTGGCGGCATCAATACATTGGATATTGGGGAAGACTACATCTTGATGAATCGTGTTCATGAGTGGTTAACGCAAATTCATTTTTCACAAGATGAAAATGCGAGTGCACGCATGGTGACTGAAGAAGGTGAAATTCGTTTTGATATTCACGTGTTGGAACTTCAAATTGAAGATGATCAACTTTACGTTCAATATGAACTCCGTGATGGAGATGCATTGATAGATGTTCATACATTTAAACTTGTTTGGTCAAAGGAGGAAGAAGCATGGCTGGAAATTCATTAACAGATATTGCTTTTAACCATTTAAAAGAACATAAAAAAGAAGTCGTATTTAACGAATTGTGGAAAATCGTTTGCGATGAAATGGGTTATTCAGAAAGTTTATCAAAACGAAAAATTGCGCCATTTTACAACGCATTAATGCTTGATGCACGTTTTATTTCACTGGAACAAAATCATTGGGATCTGCGCGATCGTCACTCAGATGATGCCTTAAAAATCGATCCTGACCTTCTTGATGATGATGACTATGATGATGTTCTTGATTATGATAGTCTTTTAGATGATTAATAAATTGAAATTCTAAATTGATTTTGATAGAATTAATAAGGGCACGATGCTCCCAAATGGGGGCATCTATTTTTTTTGTAGAAAAGGAGAATTGAAGTGGCAAAATACATATTCGTAACCGGAGGTGTCGTATCCGGAATTGGTAAAGGAATTATCGCTGCATCCATTGGACGCTTAATGAAAAATAGAGGATACAAAGTTTATATGCAAAAATTTGATCCTTATATTAACGTTGACCCAGGAACCATGTCACCTTATCAACATGGGGAAGTTTTCGTAACCCAAGATGGTATGGAAGCAGATTTAGACTTAGGACACTATGAAAGATTTATTGATGAGGAGTTAGACCACAACGCTGACATTACAACAGGTTGGGTTTATCAAAACGTTATTAATAAAGAAAGACGCGGCCACTATAAAGGGGCAACAGTCCAGGTCATTCCACATATTACTGATGAAATTAAAAATAAAGTTTACCAAGCAGCAAAAGAATCTGAAGCTGATATCGTCATTACTGAAATTGGTGGAACTGTAGGGGATATTGAATCCTTACCCTTCATTGAGGCAGTCCGTCAGGTTCATACAGAATTAGAACGTGATGATGTTTTATTCATCCACACAACACTCATTCCAACGGTACCTGCAACAGGTGAACTTAAAACAAAACCAACACAACACAGTTTTAAAGAATTGATGTCACTGGGAATTAAAACCAACATCATCGTCACAAGAGCAGATGAAGCTTTAACTGAAGATATGAAAGAAAAAATTGCACTTTTCTGTAATGTCAGAAAAAATGCAATCATCGAATCAAGAAACGTTGAAAATATTTATGAATTGCCACTCAAGTTCCAACAACAAGGATTAGACAGCTATATCTTACATAAATTCGGTTTAGAAAATGAAACAGAAGCAGACATGACTGAATGGTCACAAATGATCAACCGTTCAAAAACTTTAGAAGACTGTGTCACCATTGGTTTGGTTGGAAAATATGTTTCGGCACATGATGCATACCTTTCAGTTTCTGAAGCACTCATGCATGCAGGTCACCACCATAATTCTAAGGTTGAACTTGTATGGATTAATTCAGAAGATATAACTGAAGAAAATACAGAACGTCTTTTAGGATCACTTGATGGCATCATCGCACCCAGCGGATTTGGTGAGCGTGGTACAAAAGGGAAGATCCTCGCATCAAAGTTTGCACGTGAAAACAATGTACCGTTCTTTGGGATTGGGATGGGAATGCAAACAGCTTTAATTGAATTTGCGAGAAATGTCTTAGAACTTGAAGATGCAAACTCAGTTGAATTTGATGAAAATACACCCAACCCAATCATCACTTTACATGCTCAATCAGACAGCGATGTCTTGGGTGGAACACTACGCTTAGGAAACTATAGTGTTAAATTATGTAAAGAATCATTGATCTATGAACTTTATAATGAAGAAATTATTGAAGAAAGACACCGTCACCGCTATGAATTGAGCCATGATTTCGTGGAACAATTTGAATCCAAAGGGATGAAAATCAGTGGTATTTCACAAGAAGACGAAGTGGTCGAAACACTCGAGTTAAAGGGACATCCTTTCTATATCGGAACGCAATTCCAACCTGAATTTAAATCACGACCAAATAGAAGTCATCCTTTATTCAATGGTTTTATTAATGCCGCTTTGATTTTTTCAAAAGATAAGGTAGAATAGAAGGGTAGAAACTAATAAGGAGGAATTATTCTATGGCTTTAGTATCAGCAAAACAAATTTTAATTGATGCTCGCGAAGGGAAATATGCAGTTGGTGCATTCAACATTAACAACTTAGAATGGACACGCGCAATCCTAGAAACAGCTGAGGAAATGAAATCACCAGTATTACTTGGTGTATCAGAAGGTGCTGTTAAATATATGGGTGGATTCAAAACAGTTTCACTCTTAGTACAAGGTTTAGTAGAAGACCTAGGCATTACAGTGCCAGTTGCACTTCACTTAGACCACGGTAGCTATGATGGATCATTCAAAGCAATCGAAGCTGGATTTACATCCGTTATGTTTGATGGTTCACACTATGATTTCGAAGAGAACTTAGAAAAAACAAAAGAAGTTGTTGCATTCGCACACGAACGTGGCATTTCAGTTGAAGCAGAAGTTGGTTCAATTGGTGGAGAAGAAGATGGTATCATCGGTACAGGTGAACTTGCAGATCCACAAGAATGTAAAACATTAGCAGACACAGGTATCGACTTCCTCGCAGCAGGAATCGGTAACATTCACGGAAAATACCCAGCAAACTGGAAAGGTTTAGATTTTGAAGTTCTAGGCGCAATCCAAGACATTACTGGAAACATTCCACTTGTACTTCACGGTGGTTCAGGAATTGATGAAGCACAAATCAAAAAAGCAATCAGCTTAGGTGTTGCAAAGATTAACGTAAACACAGAATTACAAATCTACTTTGCAGAAGAAACAAGAAAATATATCGAAGCAGGTAAAGACCTAGAAGGTAAAGGATTCGATCCACGTAAACTTCTTGCACCTGGTGTAGAAGGTATCAAAGCGGGCGTTAGAGAGAAAATCGAACTCTTCGGTTCAGCAAACAAAGCTTAATAAAACAAAGACCACTTCTAAAGTGGTTTTTTATTGGAGAAACAAACTATGGTTACATTAGAAGAAACAGTAAGCATTGTAAGGAATTTGGGCATTACCAAAGTACACAAACGCTTCAATGAAAAAATGATTTTAAGCATTATCGCAGGGGCTGCGATTGCTTTTGGTTACATTGCATATTTTAGAACCGCTGCTTTTGTGGAAGGTGGGCTGGGTATTATTTTGGGTGCCGCATTTTTCCCCATGGGTTTAATGATTGTCTTAATGGTGGGTGGCGAACTTTTAACAGGAAACATGATGGTGGTTGGTACAGCCTGGCTTCATAAAGATGTTTCCACAAAAGACCTCTTACTTAACTGGCTACACATTACAGTCGGAAATTTAATTGGTGCAAGCATAATTGCGCTGGTTTATGGCTTCTATTTGGGCAGTGTGGATGTCACATCCGTATTAATTAAAGATACCGTTTTAATTAAAATGGCAGACACACCAATACAAATGATTATCTCAGGGATTGGTTGTAATATCTTTGTGGGAATCTCAGTGTGGATGTATTTGAGCGCAAAAGATGGATTTTTAAAGTTCATCGCCATTTGGTTTCCAATCACTGTATTTGTGATCTTAGGATTTCAACACGTGGTGGCAAATATGTTTGTATTGGTTTTGGGACTTGGCACGAATACCATAACCTTCACACAATATCTTGTTAATATAGTAAATGTGTTTATAGGAAACGCTTTAGGTGGGGTCATCTTTGTGGGCCTTTTATACAGCTTAGTAGCAGGAAGTTTAAAACAATAGGAATTTCAGCTTAAATTATGTATAATAGAAGCGTTTGAGAGGAAGTGGATTATGACAGAAGTCATTAAAATAGAAGGTGGACACAAACTAAAAGGAACTGTCCGCATCAGTAGTGCTAAAAATGCCACTGTTGCATTGATTCCTGCAGCCATTCTTGCACACGAAAGTGTAGTAGATATTTTTGGTGTTCCAAACATCGCTGATGTTAAATCCTTAACTGTATTATTAAATGAACTGGGTGTCGATGTATCATTTGACAACGAAGACCATTATAAAATTGATACAACAAAAATGAAAAACATTACCTTAGAGCATGATGCCGTTACGAAACTACGTGCTTCCTATTATTTTATGGGTGCTTTATTGGGTAAGTATAAATATGTAAAAATGCAAATGCCAGGGGGCTGTTACTTAGGACCCCGTCCCATTGATTTACACCTTAAAGGGTTTGAAGCTTTAGGGGCAACGGTAGATTATAAACAAGGTTATTATGAAATTTACGCTGATAAACTTGTGGGTTCAAAAATATTCTTGGACATTGCATCTGTAGGTGCAACCATGAATATCATGCTTGCTGCTGTTTTAGCTGAAGGGAAAACCGTCATCGAAAACGCCGCTAAAGAACCTGAAATTATTGACCTTGCAACCTTCTTAAATAAGATGGGTGCCATTGTTCGTGGTGCAGGGACCAGTGTGATTACCATTGAAGGTGTTGAATCACTCACAGGATCAACCCATGAAATTATTCCAGATCGTATTGAAGCAGGAACCTATATCATCATGGCTGCTGCTATGGGAGAAGAAGTGAGGGTTGAAAATATCATTCCACTTCACTTGGATGCTCTCACATCAAAACTGATTGAAATGGGTGTCAATATTGAAACGGGCACAGACTATGCGATTGTCAAAAGCAATGGTCGTTTAAATCCAATTGATATTCAAACATTGCCTTATCCAGGCTTTGCGACGGATTTACAACAACCACTCACAACTCTACTTACACAAGCCGAAGGTCAGTCAACAGTACGTGAAACCATCTACTTCGAACGCTTCAAGCATACCCATGAATTAGAAAAAATGGGCGCAAAGATTCAAGTGAATACACCACAAGCTTTGATCAATGGTCCAACAGAACTATACGGTACTAAAGTAGAGGCCACTGACTTAAGATGTGGGGCTGCTTTAGTTGTTGCAGGCTTGATGGCACAAGGTGTTACGGAGATTCATGAGATTTATCATATTGATCGTGGATACCAAAACATTGTTGAGAAATTGACCAATCTTGGTGCTAAAATTTGGCGAGAAACAATTTAAACTTCATTAAGGGCGAGAGCCCTTTTTCTGTTGTTTTAAGCTTGAAATGAATTGGATACGTAAAACTTTGTGAAAAAACAATCGAATTTTACAAACTCTTGCAAATAATATGTGAAATAAAGACTATTTTTATATTTTTAATATGTAAGCGATTTCTATCGATTCACACGGTTCTCAATCTCAAATTTTATGTGTTAAACTATAGGCGTCAAAAGGAGATGGATAATATGGCAAATCAATGGAAAGGATTCAATTCAGGAAAATGGCAAGATGAAATCGATGTTAGAGATTTTATCCAAACAAACTTCACACCTTATGAAGGTGACGATAGCTTCCTTGAAGGAATCAGCAAAAATACAGAAATTTTATGGGACAGAAGTAAAGAACTCTTAGCAGAAGAACTTAAAGTTCGTGTTCTTGATATTGAAATGGACTCAGTATCTGGTGTTAACAACTTCAAACCAGGTTACATCGTCAAAGACCACGAAGATATCGTAGGATTACAAACAGATGCTCCTTTAAAACGTATCATTAACCCTTATGGTGGTATTCGTTTGGTAGATTCAATTTTAGACATTTATAATCGTAAAATGGATCCAAAAACAAATGAGTTTTTCCACAAATATACAAAAACACATAACCAAGGTGTGTTCGATGCATATACACCAGAAATTCGTCGTGCACGTTCAACAGGTTTAATCACAGGATTACCTGATGCATATGGTCGTGGACGTATTATTGGTGACTACCGTCGTGTTGCACTTTATGGTATTGACCGTCTTATTGAAGCAAAACAAGCTGATTTATTAACAATTAAAACAATCAATACTGAAACAATTCAATTACGTGAAGAAGTCAGTGACCAAATCCGTGCTTTAAATGATATTAAAGCGATGGCTGCAACCTATGGCTTTGATATTTCAGGCCCTGCAAAAGATGCTAAAGAAGCAATCCAATGGACATACTTCGCTTACTTAGCAGCAATCAAGGAAAATAACGGTGCTGCAATGAGTTTGGGACGTACTTCAACATTCATCGATATTTATATCGAGCGTGACTTAAAAGCAGGCGTTATTGATGAGAAAACTGCACAATCATACATTGATCAGTTCATCATGAAATTACGTTTAGCACGTCACTTACGTACACCAGAATATGATGATCTCTTTGCGGGAGACCCAACATGGGTAACAGAATCAATCGGTGGTATGGGACAAGATGGACGTCCATTAGTCACAAAATCATCATTCAGATACCTTCATACACTTACAAACTTAGGACCTGCTCCAGAGCCAAATATGACCATTCTTTGGTCAGATGATTTACCACTTGGCTTCAAACGCTATGCAGCGAAAATGTCAATTGAAACAGGTGCCATCCAATACGAAAACGATGACATCATGAGACCAGAATTTGGTGATGACTACGGTATCGCATGTTGTGTGAGTGCCATGCGTATTGGTGAGCAAATGCAATACTTTGGTGCACGTGCTAACTTAGCGAAAGCATTACTTTACACCATCAATGGTGGAAGAGATGAAATGAAAGACATGACCGTTATTGAAGGTTATGAAGTCATGGAAGATGAAGTCTTAGATTACGATAAGATTATGAAGACATTCGACAGTATGCTTCAAGACCTTGCAAGTGTTTATGTTGATTCCATGAATATTATTCACAGTATGCATGATAAGTATGCCTACGAAAAGAGTCAAATGGCCTTACATGATACAAATGTTGAAAGATTGATGGCATTTGGTATTGCTGGATTATCTGTAGTAGCGGATTCACTTTCAGCCATTAAATATGCGAAAGTAAAACCTATTAGAAATGAAAATGGATTGGCAGTCGACTTTGAAGTTGAAGGAGACTACCCACAATTTGGTAATGACGATGATCGCGTAGACAGTATCGCAGTGGATCTTGTTGAAAGATTCTCACGCTACTTAAAAGCAAATCCAATTATCAGAGATGCAAAACATACTTTATCCATTCTTACCATTACTTCTAACGTAGTGTACGGTAAGAAGACAGGTTCAACACCGGATGGAAGAAAAAAAGGTGAAGCCTTTGCACCGGGAGCCAACCCAATGCACGGACGCGACAAGAGTGGCGCACTTGCTTCATTGAACTCAGTTGCTAAAATTCCTTACTGCGATGTGTGTGAAGATGGTGTTTCAAATACTTTCAGTATCGTACCTCAAGTCTTGGGTAAAAGCGACGATGAACGTATCACAAACTTAGTGGGTGTAATGGATGGATACTTTAGACAATCTGCACACCACTTAAACGTAAACGTTTTAAACCGTGAAAAACTACAAGATGCCATGTTGCATCCAGAAAACTATCCACAATTAACCATTCGTGTTTCAGGATATGCCGTAAACT
>CAYSBB010000031.1:0-12202 GCA_964429205.1 uncultured Erysipelothrix sp. | reverse complement strand
GCCAAGTAAGGATAACTTTGTTTATCAAAAATGAAACCATTCACTTTATCACCTAATAACCAAGTCCCACCTACTTCTTTTAAAATGATTAAAGAAGCAGCAATGTCCCAAATCTTGATCTTAGGGAACACATAAGATGACGCTTGATCATTGGCTACGCGGCACGTATCAAGAGCACCTGAGCCTAAGTAACGGTGTGTAGGGATTGTATCAAGAATCTCTTCAAGTGGAACATTAAAGAGTCCTTTTCTGGTGATATTACCCAGTAAGATTGAATTTTCAACGCGCGATGTACCATCTAATTTTTGTAAAGGAACATCATTCACAAATGCACCGACGCCACTTTCACCCACAAACATCTCATCTTTCATCACATCATAAACAATTCCAAAAACAGGTTTCTGTTTATAGAAATACGCGATTGAAATCGCAAAATATTCTCTTTGATGAATAAGATTTGATGTACCATCAATGGGGTCAATAATCCACATTTCATCATGTTCATCAAACGTTACTGTATCTTCCTCGGTTAAGAATGAAGAATTGGGGAATGCTTGTTGAATGTTTTCGACTAAGAACTTTTCAGTTTCTTTATCAATATTTGTGACCCAATCTTTCGCAGATTTGGCTTCTACTTTTAAATCTTGTTTCAATAATTCTTTAATTAATGCACCGGCTTTGTAAGTCAGTGTTTTGGTTGTTTCTAATCTTTGATTCATAATGTCCTCCTAATTTACATCATAGCAAAATCATACACAATAATCATGAGTTAACACCGAAATAAATATCTTATTTATGGTATGATAATTACAATTGAATTTTTAAATGATTCACGATTGGTGGTAACTATGTATTATATTTTTATTTTTTGGTTTGTATATTCATTTTTTGGATGGATCATGGAGACGATCTATACATCTATTCCTAAAAAGGCTTTTCAAGATCGTGGTTTCTTAACGATGCCTATTATTCCAATTTATGGTTTTGGGGCGATGATTGCGGTAGTTTTATTGAAGCCTGTTTCAGATAATTTGTTTTTAGTGTTTTTACTGGGGATTTTTTGTACGTCACTGTTAGAGTATGTTACCAGTTATTTAATGGAGAAACTGTTTCATATGAGATGGTGGGATTATTCAGATAAAAAGTTTAACATTCATGGACGCATATGTCTTAGAAACTCATTTTTATTTGGTGTTTTATCGGTTGCATTAATTCAATTCATCCATCCGTTTCTTTCTAAATTAGTGTATGTAATTCCTGTGGATGTTTTAAATCAAGTTGCGGTCATCTTGATGGGGCTTGTGATGTTTGATTTTCTACACTCAATACTCTTTAGCTTTAAATTTTCAAAAGTGTTTGGCGATTTAGAAATGACACAAAAAGGATACCAAAATTCTCGCGAGGATACACTACTTAGAATTGAAGGATCTTTCATGGATTTAAAAGCCCGTGTTCATCAACTGGAACATAGAATTTTAAAGAAATATCCTAAGTTAAAAGATGATTTAGTAACAATGTTAGAAGAAATTAAAAAGAATATTGATAGTTAAGACCATTTTAAAAGAAGTGGTCTTTTCTTTATCACAAAATTTCACGCAAGATGTTCAGTTATCTTGATAGTAAGTCTTCATGAATGCGCGTATAATAAGGGGACAGGTGATGATATGTTACAATTAAAAAATATTAAAAAATCTTATAAAACAAAAGACTTCGTTCAACATGCATTAAATGGCGTTTCGATTGCGTTTAGAAAAAATGAGTTTGCGTCTATTTTGGGTGCATCTGGATCTGGTAAAACAACCATGTTAAATATCATTGGTGGTTTGGATCAATATGATTCTGGTGATTTATTGATTGATGGTGTTTCAACGAAGAATTATAAATCAACATCATGGGATACCTATAGAAATAACCGTGTTGGTTTTGTGTTTCAATCTTATAATCTAATTCCCCATCAAACAGTCTTATCCAATGTTGAATTGGCTTTGACTTTAAGTGGTGTATCAAAAAAAGAAAGAAAAGAACGTGCCATTGAAGCTTTAAAGAATGTGGGGCTTGAAGACCATATCTATAAGCGTCCTACGCAGCTTTCAGGCGGTCAGATGCAACGTGTTGCGATTGCGAGGGCACTTATTAACGATCCTGAGATTGTCCTTGCGGATGAGCCTACAGGGGCCCTTGATAGTGAAACCAGTGATCAAGTCATGGCATTACTTGAGTCTATTGCGAAAGATAGACTTGTGATTATGGTAACCCATAACCCAGAGCTTGCGCATCGTTATACCAATCGTATTATTGAACTGAAAGATGGTTCAATTATCAGCGATTCAAACCCCTATATAAACCTTCCAGATAAGCTTCAAGAAGAAGGAAAAGTCAAAAGAACCAGTATGTCATTTTTTACTGCAATTTCTCTTTCCATCTCAAATCTTATGACCAAAAAAGCAAGAACCTTTATTACTTCACTTGCAGGCTCAATTGGGATTATTGGTATTGCGGCGATTCTTTCACTTGCGAGTGGGATCAATCTCTATATAGAAAGCATTGAACAAGAGACAATGAGTGCTTATCCTTTAACACTCGATACTTCCGGTATTGATATCTCCAGTTTCATGGGTTCCATGATGCAAGAAGATAAAGAAAAAGAAGCAGGTAAATTGCCTGTTCTAAATTCAATTGATACCATGTTTTCAAGTCAAAACCAAAATGATTTGAAATCATTAAAAACATATATGGATAATAATGCCAGTTTAATTGACCCTTATGTAAAAAATATTCAATTTAAATATGGGATTACACCTCAAATTTATCTTAAAGAAGGATCTTTTAAAACAAGACAAGTAAACCCTGATACCATCTTCAGTCGTTATGGACTGGGTGAAATGAGTGGTTTAGAGATGATTGCAGGCGGAGCCGAAATGGGTATGAAAAGTTTCAATGAGCTTCCAGGAGATGCTTCCTTATTTGAATCACAATACGATGTCGTTAAAGGACGCTGGCCACAAAATAAAAACGAAGGTGTTGTGGTCTTGATGGATCAAGGTTCACTCAGTGATATCACCATGTATGCGTTGGGTTTAAAAGATCGTGATACGCTCAATTCAATGTTTGAAGATTTCTTCTCAGATGAGAACACACAAATCGAATCAGAAGCCCATGATGCCATTTCGTATGATGATGTCTTGGGAGCACAATTTAAAATTGTCCAACAAGCAGCGCAATATCAATATGATGAAAATTATAATATTTGGGTGGATAAATCAAATGACGCTAAATATATGAATAAGGTCATTGATGAAGGCATGGGCTTTGAAATTGTTGGGATCGTACAAGCATCCCCTTCAACCAAAACCCCCATGCTGACATCAGGTATTTATTACACACAAGATCTTGTGACCCATTTAATTAAAGATGCGAAAAACTATGATGTTGTAAAAGCACAACTTGAAAATGAGAAACTCAATGTTTTTACCAATAAAACATTTGATGATGAAAATAATATGGAAGCAGAAGATATCTTCGCCTTTGATAACTTTGTGAGTATCGATGAAAATGCACTTAAAAATGCATTTAAGATGAATGATTTAGATATGGATTTAAATTTCTCTTTTGATGAACTCAAACTTGAAGACATCAAACTGCCTGAATTAAATCTTGAAGATATTGCAAGTAGCATTGCCTCACAAATCAACTTACCCACAGAAGAAGTCAATACTTTAATGATAGAGATTCTTACAGACTTTGTGGAAACGCAAAATCCAGAAGACTTAGAAGATTTAGAAACACTTGCGAATAACTTGAATTTATACTTACAAGATGAAAAAGTACAAGCTAAGATTCAAAAGAGTTTAGAAAGTTTGGGACAAAGTGCTGAAATTTCGAAGAATATTACAGATATCATCAATAACAGTATCAGCCAATTGATGTTAGAAGGTATGAATGAACTGACGAAAACACTTGAAAATAGTATTAAATCTCAAATGGCATCACTCATGAATTCTCTACCACAACAATTTGAAAATGCAGTCGAAGTCGACGCAGATATGTTGGCCAGTGCCTTTCAGTTTAATATGGATGAACAAGACATGATTCAGTTAATCAGTAGTTTAACTGATCAAACACAAAGTACTCAAAAAGCAAACCTTAAGAGACTGGGCTATCGTGATTTGGATGATCCGACACAAATTAATCTTTATCCAAAAGACTTCAGCACAAAAGATGCTGTGATTGATTTTATTGCAGATTACAATCAAAAAATGGTGGATGATCATGATGAAGCAAAGGTTGTAAAATATACAGACTTTGTGGGTGCCATGATGTCATCAGTCACAACTATTATCAACACCATCTCTTATGCACTGATTGCCTTTGTGGCCATTTCACTGATTGTTTCTTCAATCATGATTGGTGTTATTACCTATGTATCGGTCCTTGAAAGAATTAAAGAGATTGGGATTTTACGTGCCATTGGTGCCTCGAAAAAAGACATTCGTCGCGTGTTTAATGCTGAGACACTCATTGTCGGATTTGTGGCTGGTGCCCTTGGGATTGTGATTACGTATGTGATTGCGCATATTGCATCAATTATTGTCTTAGATAAATTTGGAATTCCAAATATTGCACATTTAGAAATAAAAGCTGCGGTAATATTGATGCTGATTTCCATGTTCTTGGCTGTAGTTGCAGGACTCATTCCTTCATCTTCTGCCGCTAACAAGGATCCTGTTGAAGCATTACGCAGTGAATAACAATGAAAGCACATTTCGTGCTTTTTTTGCATCTTCAATGACAAAGCGCTTTCAAGTTGTTATAATATAGATAGCCTAAGTATAGGATAAGGATGATAATATGACAGACAATATTGATTTGAAACTCTTTAGAGTTTGGAATAATGCAACAAAAACCTTGTTCAGAAATCTATTTAAAGATATCAAAACATACAATATCAGTAATGAAAACTTCATGGTTTTAGAACTTCTTTTTCATAAAGGACCCCATACCGTACAAAATATTTCAGAAATCTTAATGATCCCATCTGGCAGTATTACATACGTTGTGAATCAATTAGAAAAAGAAGGTTATGTGAAACGTGAACCATGTCAAAAAGACAAGCGAAGAAGTTTTGTGCATTTAGAATCTAAAGGACAAGATTTTTTCTCGAATATTTTTCCTCAACATGAATTAGCCATCTCAAAGAATTTTGATGTGCTCAGTGATGAAGAAAAAGAAACATTATATGGACTTTTAAAAAAAGTAGGTCTTGATGGCGAAGGAAGGAATGATTAATATGCCAAAACCAAAACTTTTAATTTTATACTACAGTATGTCGGGAACCAATTATCAACTCGCAAGTTGGGCAAAAGATGAAGCAGAAAAATTAGGCTCGGAAGTCAAACTTGTGAAAGTGCCAGAATTAGCACCCAAAGCAGTGATTGATTCTGTTCCATCCTGGAAAGCATTTACCGAAAAAACAGCTCATATTCCAGAGGCTCATTTAGATGATTTGGCTTGGGCAGATGCTTATCTGTTCAGTGTTCCAACACGCTTTGGAAACATGGCTTCTCAAATGAAACAATTTATTGATACCGCAGGTGGCCCATGGTCAAAAGGCGTCATGGCAAATAAAGCAGTCTCTGCGATGAGTTCAGCACAAAACGCACATGGTGGACAAGAGGCAACCATCTTGTCACTTTATACAACCATGTATCACTGGGGCAGTATTGTGGTAGCACCAGGCTACTTAGATCCTTCAGTGGGTAAGGCTGGTGGTAATCCTTATGGAACATCCGTCAGTGTAGACCAAGAGGGTAAAATGGTAGAAGACGTAGAAGATGCAGTTCGCTATCAAACACGTCGTACACTTGAAGTTGCAGAAAAATTAATGAAATAATACAAAAAGGAAGTCCAGACTATAAATTGTCTAAACTTCCTTTTTTTATGCTTACTTGTTGTCGTCTAAGTGTTGGCGACGCATGTTATATTCTTCCACATCAATTTCTCCACGCGCAAAGCGTTCATCTAAGATTCTTTTTGCGTTTGTTGTTGATGTTTTATGAGTGTTTTTGGGTTGTCCTAAATACTGAATGAGTTTTACGAGCAGTAAAATGACGATTACTGCAATCAGTATACTAATAATAAGATTGATTCCCATACCGCCCATAAAGCGCATATGTCCAGGTCTATTGTGCATCATAATAATTCCTCCTAATAGTTATTTAATACGATTTCAAACCCAAAGGTTTGATTGTGTTCGATAACTTTGACACTTGCATTTTGAGCGTGAAGCATTTCTTGTGTAATATTGAGTCCAAGCCCTTCACCCTGTGTGGTAACATAAGCATCAAAGATTGATTGATGATCAAGGGTTACTTTTTCATCAATGGTATTCATGATTTGAATGTGAATATTTTGGTTTTTAATAAATGATCGAATGGTGATTGTGCCAAATGTGTTTGTATATTTAATAGCATTTGAATACAAATTAATCAAAACTTGTAAGAAGCGATATTTACTCACAAAGATTGAAGTGACTTTTAAATCAAGTTTTGTTTCTACTTTCTTATTTTGAGCTTCGATAGAAAACAAGAAAATTACATGGTCTAAAAGGGCCTGTAAGTCTGTTTCTTCTTTTGGTTCATCCAAGAGTTCTAGTTTTGTATCTTCCAGTGTTTTTAAATCTTCAGCAAGCTTTTGAATCCTTGTGATTTCACTTTGTATATTTTGGATTGTACCAGCATTCATCTCAATCAGTCCATATTCAATGTTTTCAAAGATTAAATTTAAAGCCGTGATGGGTGTTCTCAGTTCATGACTGAGCTTATTGGAAGCATCTTTGATTAAATCTTTTTGCTGAGAAAGTTTAAAGCTGAGATGATTCAGTGTTAACAGGGCTGCTTTTTGAGATTTTGTAGGGATGAAGTGTTCATTTAAAGAAATGTTTTTGAGGACATTAACAAAAGTTATTTCTTCTTGTATTTCACGATTTGAAATCCAAAGTGCACCAATTAGTGAAATGATAAGCGCACCAACTGTGATCCAAAACAACGCTTCATCGAAATTCTCAAGTCCCAACATTTCATCTTCATGAATAAAAATGGGTCTGAATGTATAAATACTTAAATCATAATCTTTGTCTAGGTGAATCTTGCCATCATAAATCGCAAACTCAGATCCAAAGTATTTTAAAATGGTTTCGTAATGATCTTCGTGTTCATGTTTTAAATCTTGAAGTGTTTTTGATTCAGTTTCTAATGCATTGAATTTATCTTTAATTTCAATAAAGTAGCCTTCTTTTGCGTAAGATTGAATCAGGTTTTGTGAGACTTCGTTTTGATTGAACTGTGCTTCTAAATCTAAACGAGTGGCTTCGACTGTATCGTGAATTCTTTCATCTAAGGTATTGCGATAAACACTGTTAAGAATACCTTGTGCAAAAAATGCGAAGATAAAAACCCCCAATGTGCTTAATAATATGTTTTTATATAATATTTTAGATTTCATCTTGATCACCTATAAATTGATATCCCACAGCAAAGACTGTTTGAATAAAGCTTGGTTTTTTTGGATCTTTTTCAATCTTGGCACGCAGTGTTTTGATATATGTATCAATGGTACGTTCATAAGATTCATACTGATGACCAAATGCCCCCAATATGAGTTGTTCGCGTGAGAATACTTTATGGGGATGTGTACTCATGAGTTTAAGGAGTCTAAACTCATTGTTGGTGAGTTTTACCTCTTCATGATTTAAATAGGTAGTTTGTGTGATGAAATCTATGTAAAGACCTTTTTGATTAAAGGAAAGCATCGATATTGTTTTCTCTTTTAACATAGTCACTTCAATACGTGCTAAGAGTTCTTTTAAACCAAAGGGTTTACGTACATAATCTTTAGCACCAAGTCGCAAGCCTTTTACCACATCTTGTTCATCAATTTGAGCAGAGGTGATAATAACTGGTATTTCTGTATTGGTGGTGGCCCATTTTAAGACTTCAAATCCAGAGAAGTCAGGGAGCCCCAAATCCAACAAAACACAGTCATAGTGATTTTGTGTAAGATTATCAATGGCACTTTGTGCTGTTTTTTCTTGATGGATCTTGTATCCATGATTTTCTAAAAATAATTTAATGTTATCTGAAATAATGGTATCATCTTCCACAATAAGGATTCTTTTTGAAATTTTAACCACCTCCTGTTACCACATTTATATCATAAATTATACTTATGAAGAAGTTATGAAGAAAAGAAAAACACTTAATTAAAAGTGTTCGTCTTGTTATCTATCGATTTGAATGACATTGTCAATCATCAAGAACTGAGGTTCTAGGTTTCCGTTTCTTTCTAAGAAAATTAATTTAGAAATCAGTGGCTTCGCACGATCTTGTGGTTCTTTAATCACCACAGCACGTATAACCTGTCCTTGTTTTTATATTTGGAAATCAGATTCTTGAACATCTTTTCCATATTCACGGAATGTGTCAATCACAAACGATTCTAAAGATACGGTGGTATCTTGAGTTTGTAGAGAATCATGTTCAACAATCACTTCATCAGTTTGTTTTTCTGCACAAGCAGCAAGTGTAATCATCAATCCAAATATTAATATAATGCGTTTCTTCATCATATGTACTCCTTTGCCTTATGCACTGGACATAGAAATGGTACTCTATGATTCGACCCGAATGAATTGTATCATATCATAAGTCAAAGTAAAGAAACATAATTCAAATTAAAGCATTTCTTCAATGAGTTGTGCGCGTGACTTACTAGAAAGATCACTGGGTCTCACGTCTAGTGCGGTATATACACCGGTAATAGAGCGTTGGTTCATTTTGACACATGCGCGTGCATAAGCCACTAAGTTTGCGGCTGTAAACTCGGGATTTGAATCTAAATCAATGGATACTTCAATCACATGTTTAATGGCATCTGATGTTTTCGCAATTCTTACAATGCGTCCACCCTGTGGCCACTCACTGTGTTCGCGTTCCATTGTTTCTTCTGAAATGAATTTAATTTCTGTATTAGACCCCTTAAAGTAGTGTTCGATATTCATGATATCTTCTGTTACTTTTTCCTTATCGGCACCTTCTTCTAAGACGACATAGCAAATTTTTGAGGTGTTTTCTGAGACATCAATGGGCTCAAAGTTTTTGAATTTCTTTAAGTTGTCTTCGTTAGGGAAGGAATAATTACGGGCAACTTTAACCCCTTCAATACTGGATGCTACATTTGAGGGGCCTTGAGAGATTCCAGGCCCAAAGAAGCCTTGTGTTTCACCATCTGGTAAAATTGCATCGAGCACTGTTTTAGTCATTGAAAAAAATCCAGGATCCCAACCCACAGATACAATGGCAGTTTTATCCATTGCATTGATTCCAACAGCATCAATATGTTTTGCGATGATGGCGTGTTGATCATAGCTGTCTACGATGTTGAAGTTTTTTACAAGTTCTGGTGTTTGGGTTGGTAAATCAAATTCAGAACTTCCACAGTGAATTAAAACATCAATATCATTTTTATAATCTAAAATATTATCATAAGCATATACATTTGCACCTTGTGCGTCTAAAGATTTTGGATCGCGTTTTGTGAAAACACCGAATAATTCCATATCATTTTGTTTTGAGATGGCTTGTTGGACCCCTTTTCCTAAGTTTCCATAGCCAATAATTGCAACATTAATCATGAGTCTATCTCCTTCTTTCATCTATTATTACCTTAGCAAATTAACCGTAGCTTTAAAAGTCACATACTAAAAAGAAACCCAAAGGGTGGCCTTGAGTTTCTTCATAAATTATAGATAAGCTTTCAAAGCTTCATAGTCTGGTTCGTGTGTCATTTCTGAAACAAGTTCTTGATAAACTATGTTTCCTTTTTCGTCAATCACAAAGACTGAACGCGCAAGCTTTTCAAGCTCTGGCATCCATAAGCCATACGCTTTGGCAAATGTTCCATCTTCATCCACCAACATTTGCATATCAATATCTTGAAGCAAGCACCAGTTCTTTAAATCATCCTTTGAGTTATTGGAGACATTTAAGATTTCAACATCATGTGCTTCTTTCAACATTTCAAACATTCTTTTTGTTTGTAGATCACACACTCTTGTGTTGATATCAGGGAATACTGAGATTAATACTTTTTTCCCTAAATAGGTGTCATTATCAATCAGCGCATCTTTTGTATTATGAAGTGAAAACACTGGTGCTTTCTCATTTAATGAAGGTAGTGTGCCTTCAACTGTAATGGGGTCTGATTTAAAAGTAATTTGTGTCATAAAATATTACCTCCTTTATTCATTTTAATATATCTTGTAAGAACTATAAAGAAAAGTGCTATAATAAATAAAATAAAGGGGTGTTTTATGCTGGGTACTTGGGTCAATGTGGGTACAATTATCGTGGGTTCTTTATTGGGATTAAAACTTTCGCATGCCTTTAAAGCGTCAACTCAAAATGCAATTATGAATGCTTTGGGTTTGGTGGTCTTAATAATAGGAATTGAAGGCGCACTTAAAACAGAAAACATGATGTTAGTCATTATCAGTCTTGTCTTAGGGACACTTATAGGTATCGCATTTAAGATTGAAGATAAACTGGATACGCTTGGGAATTTATTAGAAAAGAAAATGAAATCAAGTGATTCAAATATTTCAGCTGCGTTTATTCAAACAACCTTAATTTACTGTGTGGGTGCCATGGCTATTGTGGGTGCGCTGGAATCAGGGATTACAGGAAATCATAATACCTTATATGCAAAGTCCATGATTGATGGGATATCCTCTATTATCTTTGCATCAACTTTGGGCATTGGAGTAATTTTTTCTTCTATTAGTGTTTTTATCTATCAAGGATCCATGACACTATTCTCAGGACTCATTGCACCTTTATTAAGTGATAGCTTGATTCTTGAAATCTCTGCCATTGGGGGTGTGTTAATCTTTGCGATTGGTTTAAACATGCTGGAGATTAAAAAGATATCGATTGCGAATATGTTGCCATCGATGCTTATCCCGATCATATATTATTTAATGCAAGCACTCTTTTAAAACGGAGTGTTTTTTATAATACAAAGGGTAATTATTGTTAAAAAATATCTTATGGTATGATAGGGATGGAAGTGGTGATATTATGATAATTAAAGGAGATTATTCAGAAGCGAAAGTATTTGTGGATACACTTGAACCCAAAGCACACGCACAAATAAAAAAGATGTGTGATGCGATCATCAGTGAAGGTGTTAAAATTCGTATTATGCCCGATGTTCATGTTGGAAAAGGCTCCGTCATTGGAACAACCATGGAAATCAAAGATAAAGTCGTCCCAAATTTAGTGGGTGTTGATATTGGTTGTGGTTTGATTGTGAGTGAACTTAAAGATCGTATCATTGATTTTAAAAAGCTTGATAAAATAATCAAAGAGCATATTCCCAGTGGCTTTGAAGTAAGAACTCGTGCACATCCAAATGCACTCCATGTAGAGATTGAAAATTTGCGTTGTAAAGATCATGTGGATATTGAACGTGCTTACCAATCCATTGGTACATTGGGTGGTGGGAATCACTTTATTGAGATTAATGAAGACGAACACTACCAAAAATATCTTGTGATTCATTCTGGGTCACGACATTTGGGGCTACAAGTCGCAGAGTACTATCAAGATTTGGCTCAAAAGCATGCCAAAAGACAAGGCTATGATATATCTGATGATTTGGCTTATTTAGAAGGACAAGATATGGATGATTATCTTCATGATATGAAAATCATTCAAGCCTTTGCGTATATGAATCGAAAGACCATGTCTGATATCGTCATTGATAAAATGAACTTTGAAGTAATAGATACATTTCAAACAATTCATAACTATATTGATACAGATACAATGATTTTAAGAAAAGGTGCAGTATCCAGTCAAAAAGGAGAACGTTTCATCCTTCCTTTAAATATGGCGGATGGATCCATTATTTTAACTGGTAAAGGAAACCCTGATTGGAATTATTCAGCACCTCATGGAGCAGGGCGCATTATGAGTCGCTCACGTGCGAAGCGTCATTTAAAGTTAAAATCTTATCAAGATCGTATGGTGGGTGTGTATTCTTCATCGATATCTTTTCATACTCTTGATGAAGCCCCACAAGTCTATAAAGAACCAGAAGATATCTTAAAATATATTGAAGAAACAGCAAAAGTTGAAAAACATTT
>CAYSBB010000030.1:0-12694 GCA_964429205.1 uncultured Erysipelothrix sp. | reverse complement strand
TGAGTCAGAGCCGATCATGCCAAGTTTCAGATGATTGGCATCTTTCTCTTTAGTGCCGCAAGCTGTCAGTAAGATAAGCGTAAATAGAATGGTGATTAATTTTTTCATGTTTTTTTCTCCTAGTGTGTTATTTTCTTAATGATTAAATTTGAAGTAAATTCGATCAGGCTTACCATTAAAAGGATAAGCAGTACTGATACAAAAGTAATGTCATAGAAATAGCGTGCATGACCATAACGGATGACGAAATCTCCAAGCCCGCCCCCACCAATGGATCCAGCCATGGCAGTTAAACCCAGTAAGCTAATCAGTGTAATACTGATGGCGCGAATGAGTAGGGGTAATGATTCTTTGATATAGACTCTAAGAATGATGCCAAGAGGACTCAGTCCCATTGCCTCAGCTGCTTCTATGAGGCCTGGATTGACATCACTTAAAGCCATCGCCACTTGCCTCATAAAAAATGGAATAACCCCAATCACAAGTGGGAAGTAAGTCCCTTTAATCCCAACTGTGGTACCACTGATGATGCGGGTTAAGGGAAAGAGAAGTGGAATAAAGATAATAAACGGAATGGATCTGATGATATTGGTAATCTTATCTAAGAAGTGATAGATTTTTAAATTTTCCATAAGTCCATCTTTTTGTGTGACCACAATGGTAACACCTAAAATTAAACCAATCAGTAATCCAAAGAGCCCACTCACAAACATCATTTTCAGTGTTTGTGATATTGCCTTGAGAAACTCTGGCCAGTAGACCACTAAATTGGGTAAGTATTTAGAAATAAAGACCATTTAGATTACCTCCGTTTGAATGTTTTTATCGTTAAGATATTGAATGGCTTCATTCTTTTGAGAACCACTGAGGGAAATGGTGAGTTGCCCCAACATTTCATTTTGAATTAGATCAGTTTGTCCATAAAGAATGGATGCTTCAACATCAAATTTTTTACACATATTTACAATCACCGCATCATGGGTGAGTGATCCTAAGAATTTAAGTTTTAGAAGTGTTTCGTGTTTTTCTTTTTGTAGGATGTCAGTCAGTGCATCATCGTGTTGTGTTGTTTTAATAAAATCGATGGTTGTGGGATGTTTGGGGTTTTGAAAGATTTCTAAGACATCACCGGACTCTACCACATGCCCATCATCCATAATCGCGACGCGATCACAAATACTTTTCACAACATCCATTTCATGGGTAATGATGACCACGGTCAAGTTGAGTTTTTTATTTAAATCTTTGATTAAATTTAAAACATTCTGTGTGGTCTTTGGATCAAGGGCACTGGTGGCTTCATCACACAGTAAGATATCTGGATCATTGGCTAAAGCACGCGCAATCGCAACCCGTTGTTTTTGACCGCCTGATAATTGAGAAGGAAATGCCTTCACTTTATCACTGATTCCAACCAAGTCTAAGAGTTCATGAACTTTTGTGTGAATTTCTTGTTTTGAGTGTTTTTGGTATTTCAGTGGAAAGGCAATGTTGTCATAAACGTTGAGTGATTCCATAAGGTTAAAGTTTTGAAAGATGATGCCTATTTTCTTTCGCTTCTCACGTAATGCTCTGGGGCTCAGTTCATTAATGAGCGTGTTTGAAACAATCACATCACCAGATGTGGGTTTTTCTAGAAAGTTAATGAGGCGTACTAAAGTACTTTTTCCTGCACCACTATGTCCAATCACACCAAAGATTTCATTTTCTTTAATGTTTAAAGAAACATCTTTTACAGCATGAACTGTATTTGATTTGGTAATAAATGTTTTGGATACGTTTTTAAATGTAATCATTGTTTGTTTTCTTCATGCTCCTTTTTAATGGCCGCTAAAAGTTCTTTATCTTCAAAGAGACTTCTTGCGGTATGCGCCAATACTTTTGCGCCAAGGCCGATTGAATCAAGACCTTTTTGTGAAATGGAGGCTTCTCTAAATTCAATTGAGTGTCCAGCAACAGGTTCATCTGTAATGTTGATGGTGGGTTGAATCGTTGGGACTACATGTGAGATGTTTCCAACATCGGTTGATCCAAGTCCTTTTTGTTTGCTGCGGGGTGTGAAACTTTCGTTATAGTTTTTAAGATGCGATTCATAGATGGCATCAAGTGATGGTACAAGGATGGTATCATCTACTGAATTTTGAAAGAGTCCAAATTTATAGGTACATCCTGTAATGAGTGCAGCACCTTTTACAATGTTTTCTACCTTTTGGTAGACATCATTGAGCGTGCTTCTTTCTTTGGCACGTAAGTAGAATCTTGCGCTTGCATAATCAGGGACAACGTTTGCGACTTCACCACCATGGGTGATGACACCATGAATTCTGACATCATCACTTAAGTGTTCTCTTAGGGCATTAATGCCATTATAAACTTGGATGATGGCATCGAGTGCATTAATACCAAGTTCAGGTGCACCAGATGCATGGGATGCCTTTCCAAAGAATTCAATATCTACTGGGTCATTGGCAAGTGAAGGGCCTGTTTGTCTGTGTAAGTGGCCAGGGTGTGCACAAAGCGCAAAGTCTACATCATCGAGAAATCCTTCTCTAACAAAGCTTCCTTTTGAAGAACCGTTCTCGCCACCTTCTTCACCTGGTGTTCCGTATACTCTAATTTCCCCACCAAGTTCATCAACAATTTGTTTTAAAGCAGCACCAGCTAGAGAAGAAGTTGCGCCAAATAAGTTGTGGCCACAAGCATGTCCAATGCCAGGGAGTGCATCATATTCTGCTAAGAAGGCAACAGTGGGACCTTCTTTGTTTGATTTATAACGTGCATCAAAAGCAGTGCGATGTCCTGCAACATCTTTTGTGACTGTGAATCCTTCTTTTTCAAGTTGTGTTGCTAGGATGTCACTTGAGAAAAACTCATAGTTACTGACTTCTGGTTTTGCGTGAATATGTTTTGCGATATCTTGGTAAATGTGTAGATTCTTATCTACATGTTGATCAATTTTGTGTGTCATGTTCTATATCTCCTTTGACAAAATAAAAAGCGCGCCATCCACAAAGGATGAGCGCGCTCATGTTACCACCTTATTTCGTTTATACCTCACGATATAAACCTCATTGAGAACCATCATTCTCTATCGATATAACGGTCGAACCCGTTATCACTTACTTAAAACATTCAGTGATACCACTCCAAGGCCATATTCACAACCCTACTGATTCATCCACTCTCACCGTGCGTGGACTCTCTGTAAGAACTTTCAAAGTTGCTACTTTCCTTTTCATCGTGTTTTCATATTGTTTACATTATTGTTCATTTCAAAAGATAAGTCAAGCTTTTTCGTTTAATATTTCTTGAATGATTTTTTTTGCGGTTTCAATATTGATTGTTTTTTCTTTTTGAAGTCTTAGTGATACAGCTTCTAAGATGTCATCTTGTGCACCGGCACTTTTCGCAATATTCTTTGCGTGTAAGGCCATATGTCCTTTTTGAATGCCAACGGTTGTAAGGGCGTAAAGTGCTGCGAAGTTTTGGGCTAAGCCAACACTTGCGACAATGGACATGAGTTCTTTAACATTGGTATAATTCATGATTGATTTAGAAAGCATAGCTTTTGGATGAATGGAAATAGCACCGCCAACACTTCCCAAGGCAAGGGGAATTGTGATATCTCCAATCAATGTGTCTTCTTCTAAGGACCAAGTCGCAAGGGGCTTGGGTTTACCTGACATATTACTGTAGGTATAAATACCAGCGTTTACGGCTCTTGTATCATTACCACTGGCAAGGACAACGGCTTCAATACCGTTCATGATCCCTTTATTGTGGGTTGCACAGCGATAAATGTCTTCTTCAGCAAGTTTACTTGCGAGCACAATTTTCTTGGCGGTATCTAAGCCATGTTTTAAATCACTGACTTTTATTTCACAGCGTGCACTGACAATGCTTTCAGTTGTGAGGTTGGATAAAATTGCCATAAGGATTGTTTCTTGTGTTTTAGTTTTTAAGTAATTTGATAAACTTTCTAAAACTGTATTCATCATATTGGCACCCATCGCTTCTTGGGTGTCCATAAAAACATCTAAAATCACAAAGGTTTCAAGTCTTCGTGTTTCAAAATGTGTAACACCTCCACCCCTTTGGACGATGGAAGGATGTGCTTCATCAGATAGCGTCTTTAAATGATCATAAGATGCTTCTAGTTGATTGATGAGTTTGTTTGAATCTTTAGGTTCTGCAAATATAATTTCACCGCGCATAAGACGTCTTGGAATATCAGTTTTAAAACCACCATTTTTTGCGATGATCTTTGCGCCATGACTTGCGGCTGCAATGACAGATGATTCTTCTGTTGCCATAGGCACTTGATACATTTTTTGATCAATCAGAAATTCAGGTGCGACGCCTAAAGGGACTTCAAAAACACCAATCGCATTTTCTATCATATGACTGGCATCATTGATTTCTAAATCTTTGAGGTAAGCACGTTCTAAATTGAGGATGTCTATTCTTTCATCCACAGTCTTTTTATAAAATCCACGATATTTACTCATTGTTATCACCACTTATAGTATATGAAATATCCTTTGAATTGTCGCCTGAAACTTGATAAAATTCATGGTAGAGGTATCAATATGGAATATTATATGATAAATGAAGTTGCGAAAATGCATAGTGTGACCAAAAGAACGCTTTTATATTATGAGCGTATTGGTATTTTCATGCCGCACCACGTGGATGAGAAAACAGGGTATCGCTATTATGTTTATGAGCAATTTCCATTTCTTAAACAAATTATTTACTTAAAAGATCTTGGTTTATCTTTGGAAGATATTCAAGAACTTTTAGAACATCGTGAATTTAAACCGCTGATTGAAATGCTTCAAGCCCAACTTTCAACTAACATCTCTGAGCAAAATGCACTGGCAAAAGTTGAGAAAGATTTAAAATACTTGATTGATTATTATGAACAAGTACAACATCTTGATGAAAGAGACCTTAATAAACCAGGGATTAAGCTCTTTAATGATCGTCATATTTTCTATGCTTTGGCAGATGAGAATAATTCAAGAGGGGTGATGATGGCGTATCGTAAAATTTTAAGAAAACTTATTGAAGAAGATAAGTTCTCTCAGATGCATTATGGCACCATCATTTTAAATACAGAAAGTTTCTATGATAAAATTGGTTCTTTTATTTCCTTACCTTATTCTTTTGGCTTTGAAAATGAAATCATTCAAAAAGCTGGAAAGTACGCTTACATGTATAAAAAAGGTGGATACTATGATCCTGAGTCTTTGAAAGTTCTTTTAAAATGGATTGAAGACAATGGGTATGAAGTCGATGGAGACATTTATGATTACTCTTTGGTTGATTATACGTTCACCAAATCTGAAGAAGAAATGATTCAAGAAATTCAAATTAAAGTTAAATAACCGGTATTTCGTCGAAATATCGGTTATTTAAGTAAAATATTGTGTCAAAGTAATCTAGTGTTTAAAGAAAAATTATTTATTGTCTTCAAAATGATATCGTTATAAGACCAAATTATAGACATTCTTTGATAAACAAGTTGATGTTTTCACAAATTATTTCAAAGAGTTTGTGACACTTGTGTATTCTTTAACAAATGGAATCAATCATAAAATTCAATTGGGCCACTATGTAGTGGCTCTTTTTAGTTTTTGTGTAAAATTTATAAAATTTTAAATAAAAAAAGAAGTGTCGGATTTCGATTCACTACACCCTAAGGTCATACTTTATCATTTTGTATGTAAGGTTTAAGGAGGAAATTTACTTATGAAATTTAAAGATTTTGCGAATAAAGTATTAACAGGTATGAGTGTTGGTATTGTGGTTGCACTAATTCCAGGGGCGATCTTGGGTGAGGTTGCGAAAGCATTTGATTGGGGCGCAGTGGTGAATATTACAACGATTGCGACACGTCTTCTTACAATCATTATGGGACTTACCATTGCGATGCAATTTAACTTAACACCCATTCAATCAGGAACACTTGCGATTACAGCTGGTGTTGCATCCGGTGCTTTTAGTTTTCAAGAAGGTGTTTTAGTACTGGGTGGTATTGGTGATGTGATTAATGCAGGTATTTTTGCGGGAGTGGCGGTATGGCTTATGCAAAGTATCGGTAATAAACTAAAAGCTTATACAATCTTAGTGGTGCCAGCACTTGTGATTGTGGTAGTGGGTGGTCTTGGACTTATTGCACTTCCTTATGTCAGTGCGATTACTAAAGGTATTGGTAGCTTGGTTTCATCATTCACAAATTTCACACCGATTATTGCAGGTATCTTAATCTCAGTGACATTTGCGATCATGATTGTTTCACCTGTTTCTACAGCCGGTGTTGCGATGGCAATTGGTTTGGCTGGTATTGGATCAGGTGCCGCAAACTTAGGAATTACAGCAGCTGGATTTGGTCTTGCGGTAGCGGGTTATAAAGCAAACGGCTTTGGAACCAGTATTGCGCACTTTTTAGGATCACCTAAAATGCAAATGGCCAACATGATGAAAAATCCAAAAATTATGTTACCGATTATTCTCAATGCGATTGTTAGTGGGGCCGCAGCTGGAATTCTTAAAATTCAAGGAACTCCCGCAAGTGCAGGTTTTGGAATCAGTGGTTTAATTGGACCGCTAAACCACTTAAACATCGTAGGTTATAACGCATCAAACTTACTTATTTGTGCGATTGCTTTTGTGGTAATTCCTGTTGTGATGAGTTTTGTGTCAAGTTATATCTTTGATCGCAAATTAAATGTGGTTGAAGCAGACGATTATAAAATAAGTTTTAAATAAGAAAGTGAGACATAAATTATGAAAATTATTGCTTATGCGGTGAGACCTGATGAATTAAAGGCTTTTGAAACAGTATCAAAAGCACTTGATTTAGAAGTGCAAATGGTACATGAAAGTTTATCTTTAAATAATGTAGAAAAAACAAAAGGGTATGAAGCAGTTGCTTTCTTAGGAAATTGTGACTTAAGTGCACCTGTTGTGAAGAAACTGGCTGAAAATGGTGTTAAATATCTTGCATCAAGAAGTGCAGGCTTTAATAATGTGGATATGATTGCTGTTAAAGAACAGGGTTTAAAATTCTCTAATGCAACGTATTCTCCACATTGTGTGGCTGATTTTGCGGTGATGTTAATATTAATGTCCATTAGAAACATGAAGATGATTTCTAGAAAAACAAATGTACATGATTACTCTTTAAGAGGGATTCAAGGAAAAGAAATGCATAATTTAACCTTTGGTGTGATTGGAACAGGCCGTATCGGACAAGTTACTGCGCGTAATCTATCAGGGTTTGGGGGTAAGATTTTAGGGTATGACTTATATGAAAGTGATGATATTAAAGATGTTTTAACGTATGTTGATTTGGATACACTTTTAAAAGAATCAGATGTAATCACACTTCATGCGCCACTTTTTGATTCAACACATCACATCATCAACAAAGAAAACCTCGCCAAAACAAAAGAGGGTGTTGTGATAGTGAACTGTGCACGTGGTGAACTTGTGGATACAAAAGCACTCATTGAAGGACTAGAAAGTGGTCATATTGGTGCGGCAGGACTTGATGTTCTTGAAGGTGAACTGGGTATTTTCCATACCGATAACAGCTTAAATCGTTTAAGCAATCATGATTTAGCGATCTTAGAAAGCTTTAATAATGTAACAGTGACACCCCACGCTGCCTTCTATACTGATCAAGCTGTGTTTGATATGGTTGAAGTGGGTTTGAAGAGTCTTGTATCATTTATGAAAGAAGACGAAAGTCCTTGGGAAATTAAGTAAATTTAGGAGATGGAAACATCTCTTTTTTATTGCATCATTACCTTTGTTTTTTTCCTTTATGCTATAATCAAGTTAGGAGGGAATTTTATGAAAACAACAAAAATTTCTATTATTGGTGCAGGAGCCGTAGGTTCTGCAACTGCATTTGCGCTTATGAATCATAATATCGCAACGGACATTGTGATCGTAGATATAAACCGTAAAAAGGCCGAAGGTGAAGCCATGGATATTTCACATGGTCGCGTGTTTGTGGAGCCAGCCAATATCATTGCGGGTGATTATCCAGATACAAAAGATTCTGACATTGTGATCATTACAGCTGGTCTTGCACAACGTCCTGGTGAAACAAGAATTGACCTTGTGAACCGTAACATTGAAATTTATAAACAAATGATTCCAGAAATCGTAAAATATAATCCAGATGCCATATTACTGGTTGTTTCTAATCCAGTGGATATTTTATCTTATGTGACTTGGAAAATTTCAGGATTCCCTAAAGAGCGTGTCTTTGGATCAGGGACCGTTTTAGATACGGCAAGATTTCAAACAACACTTTCATCTAAGTTTAATATTGATGCGCGTGATATTCACGCAAACATTATTGGGGAACATGGTGATTCGGAAATCGCAACGTGGTCACTCACAACCATTGGTGGCTTAACCATTGAACAATATTGCCGTGATATGGGTATTGAATTTAATGAAGAGACCAAAGTGAAAATTACCAATGATGTTAAAAATGCTGCGTATGAAATTATTGAACGTAAAGGTTATACAAACTATGCGGTTGCACTTGCGATTACACGTATTGTAAAAGCTATTTTACGTGATGAAAAATCTATTCTTACCGTCTCAAGTCTTCAGACTGGAGATTATGGTTTAGAGGATGTTTATATCTCAGTGCCAACCATTGTTGGGCGCCGTGGTATCTTAGATGTTGTTGAAGTTCCTTACAGCACTAAAGAGCGTGAAGACCTTAAAAAGTCCGCAGATTTACTGAAAGAAATTTTAGAAGGTTCAAACCTTTAAAAAAGCGCTTGTTTACAGCGCTTTTTTCTTTTTTATTTGTATGAATTAGTGTATAATAACACAGTTGAAAAGAGATGATAGATTATGGAAAAAATTATAAACTTAGCCGTTATTGCGCACGTTGACTCAGGTAAGAGTACTTTAGTCGATGCCATGTTAAAACAACGTGGTGTTTTTCAAGACCACGAAGTCGTGGCAGAACGCGTGATGGACAGTGACGATATTGAACGTGAACGTGGGATTACCATTTACTCAAAAAACTGTAGTGTGAACTATGCTGGCTACAAACTAAACATTGTGGATACACCAGGACATGCCGATTTTTCAAGTGAAGTAGAACGTATTATTCAAACAGTAGACACAGTCATTCTTCTTGTGGATAGTGCTGAAGGCCCCATGCCTCAAACACGTTTTGTGCTCAGTAAAGCACTCGAACAAGGCTTAAAACCAATTTTGCTTATTAATAAAATTGATAAACAAGATGCACGTGTGGAAGAAGTCATTGATCTTGTTTATGAGTTATTCATGGAACTAGAAGTGACAGACGAACAATTAGAATTCCCAATTCTTTATGGAAAAGCCAGAGAAGGGGTTGTAAAATACAATCTTGATGATACCAATGAAGACATCAAACCTTTATTTGAAACGATCATCAAACACACAGAAAGCTACCCAGACAAAAATGAAGCGCCACTTCAAATGCAAATTTCAAGTTTAGCATATGATTCATATGTTGGACGTATTGGAATTGGCCGTTTATTTTCAGGTACCCTTTCAAAAGGTGAGTGGATCAGTGTTGTGGATAACGATGGAAAAATTGACAGACGTCAAATCAGCCACCTTTATAACTACCGTGGTTTAAATAGAATTGAAGTGGATAAAGCATACAGTGGCGACATTGTACTTATTTCAGGAATTTCTGATATTTCAATTGGAGATACGCTGAATAATCCAGATAATATTCTACCCATGCCACCCATCAGTATTGAAGAGCCAACCTTAACCATGAACTTTATGGTTAATGCTTCACCTTTTGCGGGACAAGATGGTAAATACATTACCTCAAGAAATATTAAAGAAAGACTTGAACGTGAGCTTGAAGTAAACGTTGGTCTGCGCGTTGAACCAACTGAATCAGCCGATGTCTTTAAAGTATCAGGTCGTGGAGAACTTCATTTATCTATTCTCATTGAAAATATGAGACGTGAAAATTATGAACTTGCGATTTCAAAACCACAAGTTATTACTAAAGAAATTGATGGTCGTACTTATGAACCTGTAGAAGAAGTTGTCTTTGAAATTCCAGAAAACTACAGTGGTACCATTATTTCGCAAATGAACCTAAGACAAGGTGATCTTGTCGATATGGAAACAAAAGGAAACCAAGTCAAACAATACTGGAAAGTACCGACTCGTGGTCTCATTGGATTTAGAGGAGACTTTATCAACATGACCCACGGTGAAGGGGTCATGATTAGAAAACTTGCAGGTTATGAACCTAAAAAAGGTACTGTACCTACAAGACAAAATGGTTCCATGGTATCCATTGATAATGGTAAAGCCATGACTTACTCAATCTTTAACTTACAAGAGCGTGGACAATTCTTCATTACACCACAAACCGAAGTTTATGAAGGAATGATTATAGGTGTCAGCGCCCGTAATATGGATATGGAAGTCAACCCAACCAACTTTAAAAAAGCAACTGGTATGCGTTCAACGGGTCGAGAAGAAACCATGAAACTTACCCCACCCATTCCCGTCACTTTAGAATATGCTTTAGAGTTTATTCGTGATGATGAATTGGTAGAAGTGACTCCAAATCACATTCGTTTAAGAAAAATGTATTTGAAGAGTCATGAAAGAAAACAACAATCAAGAAGGAGTTCAGTTTAATGTCACCAATTAAATTAACTTTGCACCATAAATCCAGTAATACAAACGCAAGAACGGGTACATTAGAAACCCCACATGGAAGTGTTGAAACGCCCATGTTTATGCCAGTAGGAACTCTTGCGACTGTAAAACATGTATCTGTGGAAGATCTTTATAACATCAAATCACAAGTGATTTTAAGTAATACATATCACTTGTGGTTAAGACCTGGTGAAGATGTCATCAAACAAGCTGGTGGTTTACATAAATTTATGAACTACAAAGGCCCAATTTTGACAGACAGTGGTGGTTTTCAAGTGTTCTCACTTTCTAAAATGCGCGAAATCGTTGAAGAAGGGGTTCACTTTAGAAATCACTTGAATGGGGATAAACTCTTTTTATCACCAGAGAAAGCCATTCAAATTCAAAATGATTTGGGTGCAGATATCATCATGAGTTTTGATGAATGTCCACCGTACCCTGCAACACATGACTACATGAAACAAAGTGTTGAGCGTACCTTACGCTGGGCAAAACGTGGAAAAGAAGCCCATGGAAGACCTGAAGACCAAGCTTTATTTGGGATTGTTCAAGGGGGAGAATTTGAGGACTTACGTGCTTTATCTGCTCAAAAACTTGTAGAGATGGATTTTCCGGGCTATTCAATCGGGGGTACATCAGTGGGTGAACCCAAAGATGTCATGAATAAAATGATTGAATACTCAATTGCTCATTTACCAGAAGACAAACCACGCTACTTAATGGGAGTGGGCAGTGTCAATGGTATTTTTGAAGGAGTAGAGCGTGGTGTAGACATGTTTGACTGTGTTTTACCCACACGTAATGCAAGACATGGCGCCATGATGACATCAGAAGGTCGCATCAACATTAAAAATAAGAAATATGAATATGACTTTGGACCTTTAGATCCAAAGTGTGACTGTGAGACATGTACAAATTACTCTCGTGCTTACTTAAGACATTTATTCCGTACCAATGAGGGATTGGGTGCACGCCTTTTATCCATTCATAACTTACGTTATTTACTCAGTCTTATGGAAGACATTCGTGAAGCCATTAAAGAAGATCGTTTCTTAGAATTGAAACATGAAGTCTATGAAAAGTTTGGCATCGAACATGTCAATGACAAGGGGTTTTAAAATGAAGGTTGAAGATTTTAATTTTGATTTACCTGAATCCCTCATTGCACAAACACCTCTAGAAAACCGTGAAACATCAAAACTTTTGGTGGTGGATGATTTCAGTTTAGAAGACAAACATTTTTATGATGTGATTGATTATCTGAATGAAGATGATGTTTTAGTATTAAATGATACAAAAGTCTTGGCTGCAAGACTTTTTGGTATCAAGGAAGAAACTGGAGCCCATGTTGAAGTTTTAATTCTCAACATGAATCATGACAGTGCAGAGTGTCTTGTTGGAAATGCCCGTGTTGTAAAACTTGGAACTATCGTTTCTTTTGGGGATGGCTTACTGAAGGCAAAATGTATTCAGATCGGTGAAGAAGGGGTGCGTCACTTTGAGTTTATTTATGAAGGGATTTTCTTAGAAATTCTTGATCAACTCGGTGAAATGCCTCTGCCACCTTATATTCATGAAAAACTTGAAGATAAAGATCGTTATCAAACGGTTTATTCAAAAGATTTGGGAAGTGCTGCAGCACCCACTGCGGGACTTCACTTTACACAAGATCTCTTAGAAAAAATTCGAAACAAAGGGATTGAAATTGTTACAGTCACATTACACGTGGGACTGGGGACTTTCAGACCTGTAAAAGTGGATGATGTTTTAGAACACACCATGCACAAAGAACGTTATAAAATATCTAAAGAAACTGCACAAGTTTTAAATAAGGCTAAAGAAGAAGGGCGTCGTATTGTGGCGGTGGGGACAACCAGCGTGCGTACTTTAGAAACAAACTTTAATAAATTCAATAAATTCCAACAAGAAGAAAGTGAAAGTGGCATCTTCATTTATCCTGGATATACCTTTA
>CAYSBB010000029.1:0-12859 GCA_964429205.1 uncultured Erysipelothrix sp. | reverse complement strand
GGTTCTCTCATAAACCACGCCTCCTAAGTATAAATAAATCCAATCAATAGTGTTAAGAACAGGTCACTGGCTTCGTACATTGAAGCGTGTCCTTTATTAGGAATTATAACATAATTGCTATTTTTAATCTTTGAATGCAGATATTCTTGTTCATGTTTTGGTGTCACAAAGTCATATTCTGAACTGACGATGAGTGTTTTGTTTTCAATTTCCTCTATTTGATCACGAACATCATATCCAATGGATGAATTCGTGAGTCTGATCATTCTTTCAATAAAATCTTTATTTGAAAAAATGGGTTTTAATGCTTTTTTTCTTTCTTTGATCCACTCAATTTCTTCAGTATAAAATTGAGGTGAATAAATAACAGGAATGGTTGTTGCATAGTAACTTTCCCAGTTATGGGATGCAAAGTTCCATGCATGTCCAATCTCTTCTAACCAAGGGCTGGTCCATGAAGATGTGTTAAATAAAAGTAGATGGTCTACAAGTTCTGGATACTTAATCGCTACTTGGATTGCGATTTCACCACCATAAGATATTCCAAATATATCTGCTTTCGGAAGATTTAAATGTTCAAATAATGCACTTACAGTTTCAACTTGAATATCATGGTTGTAGTTTTCTGGTCCCGTACCTGATTGACCTTGATCCACCATATCAAGTAAAATCAATTGGCGGTGTTTTGTCATGGGCTCAATAAGATTTTCCCACGACTTGCATGACATCATAATACCATTCAGAATGAGTAAGGGGAAGCCTTCTCCATACACTTCATAATAGATGTCAATGCCTTGGTACTTGAAGGTAGCCATTACTGGATGTAGCCCAGTTTAATGGCTTCTTCTCGTAGTGAATCACGATATTTAGGATGCGCAATCGCAATCAATCGTTCAACACGTTCTCTGAGGTTTGTACCTCTTAATTTTGCGATACCATACTCAGTAACCACGTTGTCCACATCATTTCTTGAAAGTGAAACAATGGCACCTTGATTTAAGAATGGTACAATCTTGGATACTTCTTCACGTTCTCCAGTTTCTCTGTTTTTAACCATTGTTGTGGAGTAAAGTGCGATAAATGAGCGACCGTTCTTGGATTTTTGTGCACCTGTTGCGGTATCAGTTTGTCCACCGGTACCTGAAATTTGCATTGGTCCAATTGACTCTGATGCACATTGTCCTGTTAAATCAATTTCGATGGTTGTATTAATTGACACCATGTTGTCATTGAGTCCAATAACTTCTGGTGCATTAACATAATGTCCATCTAAAACGAGAATTGATGGATTTTGATCCACATACTCATAAAGTTCTTTGTTACCCATAATAAATGTTGTAACAATTTTACCTTTATGAAGGTTTTTCTTTTTACCTGTAATGACGCCTGCTTTAGCAAGTTTTGCCATGTTAGAAGTCATCATTTCAGTATGAATGCCTAGATCTTTTTTGTCCATTAAAAATTCTGCAACCGCATTTGGAATCCCACCAATTCCAAGTTGAATGGTGTCTCCATCTTTAATATCATCCGCTATAAATGCAGCGATTTGACGGTCTTTGTCATTAGGCTCAACGATGGGCAATGTTGGAACAGGGTAATCTGCTTCAATGATCATATCAATGTCATTCACATGAACTTCTACATCACCATAAGTAACTGGGAAGTTTGGGTTCACTTCTAAAATAACGATATCTGCCGCATCCAACATGCGTTTTTCATAGGTATTTCCTGTTGATAAAGAAATAAATCCATGTTTGTCCACACTTGATGCTGAACCAATATAAATATTTGGCTTCACGAAGTCTAATCTTTTTGTCGCTGCCAAATGAAGATGGTTTGGAATATATGAAATATTGCCTTGTTTACTTGCCCTTCTTAAAGTTGGGTTGTAAAACCATCCATCAATATTAAATGAATCTTTGTAATCTGCTTCAAATATTTTGTAGTCATGCATTGGTAAACAGTTTGTAATTGTGACGTTGTTGACATCGTTGGCACGGGTGTGAAGGGACTCTAAAAAGAGTTTCCCTTCAGCTGCTCCCAAGCCTGTAACAATTACATCATCTGATTTGACTACAGCAAGTGCTTCTTCAACACTTACAACTTTGTCTTTGTAATTGTAACTCATGATTCCTCCGTCTTAGTTTCCTAAAATTTCATCGATTGATTGTAATGGTTTTGTTGCTACCCATGCATCTGCTGATTCAATTTTTGAAAGGTTCATAACTGTTGTTCCAAGACGTTGTCCATCAGTAAAGTCAATGAGTCCACCGAATGGGTTTTGAATTGGTTTTGCTTCTAAAGCGTCCATGTAGTTATCCCATGTTGGAGTTTTGTCTCCCATTTCAACAAGTCCTTCTGTGAAGTAGTGCGCTGCGATCCAACCTGTAATTGCGTATGCATTCCATGCGTATTCTTCATCAATATTTGCTTGGTATAGTGCAAGTGCTTCCGCTTGTTCATCATCGAAACTTACCCAACCATTACCGTATACATCAAATTTACCATTAATTGCATCAAATACTTGTGCTGAAACTGCAGGTGCTACGTTAACGTATGTTGTGATAACATCTTTATTAACATTTTGTTCTGCTAAAGCTTTAACAATTGTTGGAATTGTTTGTTGAATTGCGGCACCAATAATGAAGTCAACGTCTGCTTGTTTAATGGTTGCGATTGCGGATGAAACGTCTGTTGCACCAGCTGCTACTTGCGCTTCAACAAGTTCAATACCTAATTCTTGTGTTTTAATACGTGCGCCTTCTAACATATCTTTACCTGCATCGTCGTTTGTGTAAATGATACCGATTTTTTCAGCATCGAAGTCACCGACTGCACGTGAGACCATGATTTGGCCTTCTGTTTTATAGATAGGTTGTACTGGGAAGATTACACGGTCTTCGCCTTCAGCTTTATCGTTATAAAGTTGTCCAATACCTGTTGCGAAGTATACTGCAGGAATACCATATTCTTTAAGGTCTTCGATTGTTGCAGCAACAACGGGTGTACCAAAGTGTCCAACCACTGCGAATGCTTTTTGGTCTTCAACTAAGTTTTGTAGACATGCTTTACCTTTAACTGGGTCAAACTCATCATCGGTATGTGTGAATTTAATCGTACGACCATTCACGCCACCTTGATCATTAATGTATTTGAAGTATGCTTCAATACCTGCATTAAAGGGTACACCAACGGGTGCATAAGCGCCGGATGTTGCGGCACAGTTACCAACTAAAACGTCAGTTTCTGTAATACCTTGGGCAACTTCTCCATCATCTTTCGCACCACACGCAACTAACATTGTTGCGACGATTAAAACCAATACTGATTTCATTAACTTATTCATAAAATTTTCCTCCTTCAACTTTTATGTTAAGTTCCTAAGTAAGCTTCAATTAATGAAGCATCATTTAATAAGTCTTGAGCATAACCCTGTGCACTCACACGGCCCACTTCAAAGACATAGGCATAATCGGCAATCTTGAGTGTCTGAGCGGCATTTTGTTCAACAATAATCACTGTTGTGCCTTCTTCAGAGATCTCATCGACAATATTTAAAATGTCACGGACAATTAATGGTGCCAATCCTAAGGATGGCTCATCCAATAACAGAAGTTTTGGACTGTTCATTAATGCACGCCCGATTGCCAACATTTGCTGTTCACCACCAGATAGTGTTGAGCTGATTTGAGTATAGCGTTCTTTAAGTATTGGGAAATATTTAAAGACGCGTTGAAGATTTTTCTCTATTTCTTTTTTATCGTTAAGGGTAAATGCCCCAACCATTAAGTTTTCTTCAACGGTTAACTCAGGAAAGACTTGTCTTCCCTCTGGCGATTGGCTAATACCACGTTTGGTAATGAGCTCTGGCTCCAATTTCGTAATATCATTTCCTACATAACTTATGGTTCCCTCTTGCGATTTAACTAAGGATGAAACAGTTCGTAAGAATGTCGTTTTTCCAGCACCATTGGCGCCAAGGATCGCAACGATCTCACCCTTATAAACGTCAAGACTCACCCCCTTCAATGCTTTTACGGCCCCGTAAGACACATGTAGGTCTGAAACTTCTAATATTTTCTCTTTTTGTTCTCTATTCATCATCATCCACACTTCCCAAATATGCTTCTTGAACAATTGGATCGTTCTGAATTTCTTCAGGTGTTCCTGTTGCCAGATGTCTACCAAATGAAATTGCAGTAATACGATCACAAACGTCCATTACAAATCGCATATCATGTTCTACTAATAATATTGAACAAGATAGATCTTTTTGAATTTTTCGAATGGTTTCAACAAATTGAATGGTTTCAGTATCATTTAAACCCGCTGCTGGCTCATCTAAGATGATGAGTTTTGGTCTTGAAATGAGGGTTCTTGCGAGCTCTACTTTTTTCAAGATACCATAGGATAGTCCGCCTACCTTCGCATCTTTTAAATGATCAATTTCAAGAAATTCTAAGATTTCTAATGCGTGTTGTCTGTTACTATCTTCTTCTTCACGTGCTTTCTTTGTGTTAAAGAATTGATGTAACAAACCTGTTTTAAACTCAACATGAGCTCCAATCAGTACGTTATCAATGACTGATAACTCATGAATTAACTCAACGTTTTGGAATGTTCTAACCAGTCCTTCACCGATGATTTCATGCACTTGTTTGTCCATTAAATTAATAACTTCACCATCATGATTTCTAAACAGAACCGTACCTGATGTTGCTTTATAAAATTGTGTAATACAGTTAAATACTGTTGTTTTACCAGCACCGTTAGGGCCAATAAGTCCAAAGATTTCACCTTCATTAATTGAAATATTAAGTGAGTCAACCGCTTTTAATCCACCAAATTGCATGGACAGATCTTTAACTTCTAAAACTTTATTTTGTTCCATCATTTGCGGTCACCCCTTTCTTTTTCTTTATGAATTTTGCTTTGATATTATCAATCATTTGGATGGATCCAAGTGGATAATACATAACAATCACAATAATTAATACACCTTTAATGATGTACGCAAAGTCCGCAAGGAATGCGATATTTTTAAAGAGAATTTCATTCAATCCGTAAACGAAGAATGATCCAATAAAGGTTCCTGGAATACTTCTAAATCCACCAATGACGATAACCGCTAAGATATCAAGTGATGTATTGAAGGTCCATGATGCAGGGAATGAAAGTCTGATAATATGTACATATAGAACACCCGCCAAAGCAGCTAAAGCTGTTGCAAGCGCAAATGTAATCAAACGATATTTAAAGATGTTCACACCCATCGCACGTGCCGCATGTTCACTACCACGCATAGCATTAAATGCACGACCCACATAACCTTTTAAGAAGTTATGAACTAAGATTAAGACAACCATCATCACAAATACAATGAAGACAAATGTCGTACCACGATCTAGTTTCAAGGCCCCAAAGAGTAGTTTTGGATATGAAGCACTTGATCCTGAAGCACCCCCTGTAAAGGCATCAAACTGAATGAAGATTTCTCTAAACACTTCAGCTACAGCCAAGGTCGCAATCGCTAAATATAACCCTTCAATTTTAAGAGATACAACACCAACAATCACACCAATGATGGTTGGAATCACAACAGATAAAATTAAAGATAATTCAAATGGCATGTTTAATTCTCTTGTAAAGTAAGCGGACAAGTAGGCACCAAGCCCCATAAATCCAGCAGTACCCAGAGAAATTAATCCAGAATAACCCAATAGAACGTTCAGTCCTAACGCTGCAATCCCATAAATAATGACCCCCGCAAAGACGATAATGTAATTACTGGGTAAGATTCCCGCTTGTGCAAGAAATGGGATGGTCATGGTAATCAAACTCATGAGAATAATTTGAACAATTGGATTTTTTAAATGTTTCTTCATGTTCTCACCTAAACTTTCTGTACAGTCTTCTTACCGAAGAGTCCGTATGGTCTTACCACTAGAAGCGCAAGGATCAAGATGTAAAGGAAGGGTTTTCCCCAAATTGTTCCAGGTGGCGTCTTCATGTAGAATTGGAGTAAGTTTGTGACGATCGCAATCAGATAGGCACCGATAACGGGACCATGGAATGTTTGAAATCCACCCAACACTGCTGCTAAAAGCGCAATAATTTGAACGTCATTCATAAACATTAATGATACGTTTGAGAAAGGTGCTGTCATGGTTCCAGCAAGTGCTGAGAGCATTCCGGCAATTCCCCAAGTAACCATGGTTACTGTTTTTGTGGGCACACCCATCAGGCGCGCTGTTTGTTCACTGGAAGCGGTAGTTCTGATTGCAAGTCCCCATTTTGTTTTTTGTAAAACATAGAACATGGTTCCCATAATCACAAATCCTAAACTGATGTTTAAAATCGCATTATATGAAAGGGATGCACCTAAGAAAGTGACGCTTCCTTGTGGTATAAATCTTGGTAAACTTAAGTCATAAACACCAAAGAGCATTGGCGCAATACCTAAGATGATAGAGATTAATCCTAAAGTAATAATTTGTTTGCTTAAAGGAGAAATATGGGTCGTTCTTCTAATAATGACAATATCAATTAAGATACCAATCATCAAAGCACTCAACATACCACCAAATACTGCAATATATACCGGTAAATTAAAGTTAATTACCAATTTCGCAACAATATAAGTATTAAACATCCCCAATACACCTTGTGCAAAGTTTGTAATGTTTGAAGTTCTAAATACAAGAATAATACTTAAAGCTGCAAGGGCATAAATACTGCCGTATTCCATTGATCTTAAGATAATCTCTAATAGAGTACTCATGCTTTACCCCATTGTATGATATCAGCAGCCCAAACATAACCGATTCCAGCTGCAATCATACATACGGTAGTTCCGTCTTTGATTTTTCCTTCCTCAAGACCCAAAATTAATGAAAGGATTTGGTCTACTTGGCCAATGTGTCCATATTTTTCAAGATATACAGATTGATCTTCTGTAAGTCCTAAATCTTTGAGCATTGCCATATGTCCAGAACGTTTGATGTGTAGAATATTGAGATAATCAATATCTGATACTGATAAATTTCCCGATCTTTCTAAAGCCATATCGATACATTTGATCCAGTTGTTATGTGAAACTTCATTGAGTCGTTTCTTCATTTTGTCTGCATCCATTAATCTTAAAGATTGATATGCTTCACTTAGATTGTCTTGTGTAATTGGATTTACGGTTCCACCGATTTCAACACCGGCAGTTCTTGCAAGTGATCCATCTGACATGAGTCCTGTACCTAAGAGTAGATTTTCGTTGTGGTCACGTTTTAATAAAATTGCACCACCACCTGCTGATAAGTTAAACATCATGGACATGTTTGGATCTGCATAATCTACGAAATCACCATTTCTATATCCCCCAACAAGAAGGACTGTATTGATGTTTTCATCCGCTACGATCATGTCTTTTGCCATTTTTAAGGCAGTCACACTGGTACAGCATCTGTTTTGAACATCCACACCCCAAGCATTGGTTGCGCCAATTCTATCTTGGACATATAATGCTGAAGTTGTCAGTGGGTATTCTTTCCATTCTTCACCAAAGTCCATGATGACATCGATATCGAGTGGATCAAATCCTGTTTTTTCTAGTAAATCTAAGGCAGCTCTTGCGCCCATTTCCTGTGTACCATCTTCTGGACCAGGAATATATTTTTCAACAATTCCTAATTTCGCAATGATGTTTTCTTCTGTCCAAACACCATTTGTTTTGTCTGCAATTTCCTTTGCAGTCATTTTAGTTTCTGGAAGGTATAGACCCAATCCCACAATTCCTACGTTTGTACTCACAATATCACTCTTTCTATCTTATTTTGTTAAGGCATCGACCAAGCCATCAAGATCATCTTCAATGATGGCATGTCCAGCACCTTCAAATATTCTTAAGGTTGCTTGTTCTTTAAATAAGTCTTTCATTTTATGTGCTTCAGTTACGGGAACAACCAAGTCATCACTTCCGTGAAGTATCGAGATATCTGCTGTAATATCTTTGTAACGACCACTGCCATCTTCAACACCGTTGTTTTCATCACTGATATTAAAATGAACAAGCGCATAATCAACATCAACTAAGTTTCTTTGTTTTAAAATTGCATCTAAGTAAATTTCGTAATCTTCATCGCTGGGTTTGTTGTGGATGTAAATTGTGTTATCCCAAACAAACTTAATGAAATCTTTATTCTTGGCTTCATAAGCTTGTAATATGGGAAGTACTTGAACGGGATGATTTGCGATGTCTTCGCGTGATTCAATTCTATTTTTATCCACATCATACATTTCAAAGCCTTGAGGCCCTACTGAGCTGAGTAAGCTAACTTTTGAAATACGATCTTTTAAGATGCTTGCGACTTCTAAGGCAATACCGCCTCCGGTTGACCAGCCGACGATATGAATGTCATGTAAATCTTTAAGCTCAATGAAGGATACAACATCTTGCGCAAAGTCATATAAGCTGTTTAATTGGCGGTTATATGTTGAATCACCAAAGCCAACTAAATCCAAAGCTATAACATGATATTCATCTTTCAACTTTTCAATCAAAGGAATGAAGTGGACTGAAGAAGACATGTTTCCATGTAAGAGAAGGATTGTCTTCTTTGAGCCAACTTCACGGTATGCCAGTATTTCGTTTGTAGAAACTTCAAGTTTATGCACTGGCATGTTTATCATAGGCGCATACCACCGTTTACGCTGAGTGTATGGCCTGTAATGTAGGAGGCTTTATCACTTGCTAAGAATAATGCAGCTTGTGCAATTTCTTCTGGTTGTCCTAAGCGACCAAGCATGGTCATTTTTGCGAATTTGTCTAATAAATCTTGTGGTACTGTTTTTAAAATGTCTGTCATGGTATATCCAGGTGCAATTGCATTCACGCGAACTTGTTCACCTTTCATGGAGAATTCTTTAGCCCATGATTTTGTCATACCGATCACACCTGCTTTTGTTGCAGCGTAGTTTGCTTGTCCAATATTTCCAAACTCACCCACAACTGATGAAATGTTAATGATGGAACCACTGCCATTTTGTTGCATATGAGGTCCAATTAAACGTGTAAGGTTAAAGACACCTTTTAAGTTAACATCAATCACAAGATCAAATTGTTGGTCTGTCATTTTTCTTGTTAGTGCATCTTGTGTAATGCCTGCATTATTTACAAGAATATCAATGTGTCCGTATTCTGCGACAATTTCATCGAAGATTGCCTGGCAAGCAACACGATCTGTAACGTTTAGTTGTTTACCCACAACATTTTCGTGTTCATAAGTTAATTCACCCATATCAAGCGCAACAACTTTTGCACCTTCATTAGCGAATAGTTCTGCCATGGATTGTCCTAATCCTCTTGCGCCGCCTGTAATGACGGCTACTTTATCTTTTAATAACATATTTTAAATTTCCTCCTTAAATTTTTTCTAAAATAATTGCGGTTCCCATACCGCCACCGATACATAATGATGCAAGTCCGTATTGTACATCACGACGTAACATTTCATGGATTAATGTCACGATGATACGATTACCACTGGCTCCAAGTGGATGTCCAAGAGCAATGGCGCCACCATGTACGTTTGTGATTTCCATGAGTTTTTCTCTATCTGCACCCAGTTGTTCTTCAAGTTCATGAATCACACCTAAGGATTGTGCTGAGAAGGCTTCGTTTAATTCGATAAGACCTAAGTCATCGATTGAAATATTTGCTTGTTCTAATGCGTTTTTAATGGCGACGGTTGGTCCAAGACCCATATAATCAGGATCCACACCACCTTGTCCAACAGCTGCAATTCTTACAAGTGGTTTTAAGTTATGTGTTTTCAGTGCTTCTTCACTGGCTAACATGACTGCACTTGCGCCATCATTAAGACCTGATGAGTTACCGGCTGTTACTGAACCCTCTTTTTTGAAGGCCGTTCTTAAGTTTGATAGAATTTCTTCACTTGTAGTTCTGTTTGGATATTCATCTTTATCTACGACTACTTCTTTACGTCTTATGGTTGTTGTGACTGGCACAATTTCATCTTTGAAGACATCACTGTCTACAGCCGCAATGGCACGTTTTTGTGATTCAAATGCGAATGCATCTTGTGCTTCACGTGAAATGTTATATTTATCTGCAATGTTTTCTGCAGTGATTCCCATGTGCATCCCTTTGAATGCATCAATAAGGGCATCTTTTAGCATGTGGTCTTCAACGGTAGTTGAACCCATTTTCTTACCATTTCTCATATCTGTAAGAAGATGTGGCGATTGTGACATATTTTCAACACCACCAGAAATTACAACATCATGTAATCCTGCAAGAATGCTTGTATATCCGTTCATGACAGATTTCATACCGCTTCCGCATACCATATTGAGTGTGTAAGCAGGAACTGCAATGTCAATACCGGAGTTTACAGATATTTGTCTACCAACACCTTGTCCTTGGCCCGCTGGCAGTACATGTCCGAAGATCAATTCATTGATCTTTGTTGTATCAATACTTGTTTCTTTAAGAATTTCTCTAACAACACTTTCTCCTAACTTGGAAGCACTCACACCTTGTAGTGATCCAAGAAAACTGCCGATCGGCGTTCTTTTGGCAGATACTATATAAACATTTTTCATAATTTCCTCCTTCGAAATCCTAAACATGAATGATGACTCATGTTTCAACTACCCTTATGATAGCGGATACATGTAGTATAATCAAGTTTTTTATGTCATTTTTTAAACATTTCCTCAAATAGTTTGTGAAACCGAACACAAGATAGGGGGGGTGAAAAAAAAGATGCTACAAAAACATCTTTTATATTCACTTACTTTATTTTAACGGGCATGATTGTGGCTTTGCCATAAACGACGACATCGTCATGTTGGTTTAAACATCGTGTTTCGAGTACGCATATGTTTTTATCTTTTTTAATCTCACTAACGACCACACGTGCTGTAATGGTATCATTAAAAAATACTGGTTTCACAAATTTTATGTCTTGGCCAAGGTAAATGGCACCAGGACCAGGAAGCTGTGTTCCTAATACTGTTGAGATTAAACTTGCACTGAGCATACCATGAACAACGCGTGTTTTGAACATCCCTTCGGACGCAAATCTCTCATTGACATGGGCAGGGTTCATATCCCCAGATACGCCCGCAAATTGATATACATCGGTTTCAGTAATTGTTTTTTCAAAACTTGCTGAATCACCAACTTGGATTTCGTCGATTGTTTTTCCTCTCATGTGTCTCACCTATTCAATTTCTAAATTTTTTGCTACTTTTTTTGCATCTTCCATTAATGTTTTAATCACTGTTTCACAACTTACGATCTCATTTACCAGTCCGGCACTTTCGCCACACATAAATGATCCTTTTTCTACATTTCCTTTAACTGCTGCTTCATAGAGTGAGCCTTCTGTCATTTTTAGAAGTTCTTCTTTTGAAGCACCCGCAAATTCTTTTTCAACATATGCTGAAGTCATTGGCGTTACCAAGCTTCGAACTGGGCTTTTCATTTTACGTCCTGTAACGATGGTTGATGTTTCTTTTGCTTCTACAACCATATCTTTATACACTTGAGGTACTGGACACTCATGTGTTGCTAAGAAGATTGTACCGCACTGTACACCATCTGCACCCAATGCATAAGCGGCTGCCATGGTTTCACCATTCGCAATCCCACCTGCTGCAATGACAGGAATGTTTACGGCACGTACTACGGATGGTAAAAGAACCATGGTAGAAACAGAACCAATGTGGCCCCCTGCTTCTTGTCCTTCAACAACAACCGCATCACATCCTAAATCTTCCATCTTCTTCGCAATGCTTGCGTTTGGAATGACAGGAATCACTTTAATGCCTGCTTCTTTAAGATAAGGCAGTACATGTTTTGGTGAACCAGCACCTGTTGTAACTACCGGTACCTTCTCTTCAATAATGACTTCTACTAATTCTTTAATCCCTGGCATCATCAGCATTAAGTTTACCCCAAATGGTTTGTCCGTCATTTTTCTTACAGCGTGAATTTCATCTCTCAATTGATCTTTTGTCATACCGCCTGAAGCAATGATCCCAAGACCCCCTGCTTCACTGACTGCACCCACAAGTGGCGCTGTTGAAATTTGTGCCATTGCACCTTGGATGATTGGATATTCTATATTTAATAAGTCCGTTATTTTCATAATCTACCTCCTCATTTGTGATTGAAATAACTTGTATAAACAATATAACATGAAAGATGACTCATGTTTCAGTTAGATTAAAAAAGTTTTTGAAGTTTTTGTGAAATTGGACTCTGATGCATAAAAATCCCCCAAACCTTGTAACATATGCTAATCTTTTCACAAAGTTTGACCAATTTAAAATATAATTTCATACTTCTCTATCAAATTATGACACTTTTATTAAAAAAATATCAAACATGTTCATGATTCCACGACTTCACATATTTAGGGTGCATAACTACATGAAATAAAGCTGTTCTTATTGTATAATAGTAAGGCATTTAAGGAGTGATTCAAATGAACATTGGTATCGATAAAATCGGCTTTTATTCTCCAGGTCAATACATTGATATGAAAGATTTAGCCCATCGTAGAAATACCGATCCTAACAAATACACACTGGGACTTGGACAAGAAGAAATGTCAGTCATTTGTCCTACCCAAGACCCCGTGACTATGGCCGCTAATGCTGCCTCAAAAATTTTAACGCAGGACGATAAAGATACCATTGATCTTGTCTTGTTTGCGACTGAAACTGCGCTTGATTATTCAAAAGCTATGTCTGTTTATGTGAGACATCTTTTAGACATTCAACCTTTCGCACGATGTGTTGAACTTAAAGAAGCTTGTTATTCTGGTACCGCAGC
>CAYSBB010000028.1:0-13607 GCA_964429205.1 uncultured Erysipelothrix sp. | reverse complement strand
GCAAATCGGTAGCCTTATGACTTTTTTACTTTTACACAATTATACGGACTTTATCTTTATTTCAATATTAAAATGAAAATAATATGTGTTATTCGAGAGTGCGCAAAGTCGCACTAATGGAGGAATATATGAAGAAAATAACATCAATCTTAATAGCTTTTATTCTTATGTTGTCTAGTATTTTAACTGTAAACGCAGCCAATGATGAGCCTGAAATAGATCTAATACAAACCCCAGATTATTATGATTCACAAAGAATAAAAGAAGAGGAAGAAAAATATAAGTTTGCAGAATTATATCTCAGTCAAAAAATAATGCCATATGCAGGTGGCAGAAAGACACTTAATGTTACAACGAGAAAACAAGAAAATGACTATTTTTGTGGACCAGCTGTTGCTCAAATGGCAATAGAATTTGTTTCCAAAAAATTTGTTTCTCAATCTACGTTGGCTGCAAATATGGGAACTACTTCGAAGGATGGTACACTAGTGTATCGATTGAAAGATGAAATAAAGGCCCAAACCAAAAAAAATTACGTAGTTTCTCATATAAGTGATCGCTACTTTTCGACACCTCTTATAAATAATATTGATGCAAATTTGCCTGTTGTCTTTCATGTGAAAACAAAGAAGTTAAATGATAAATATACATTTGATAGCGGTCATTATGTTCTTGGGATTGGATATTATTGGTTTGCCCAAGGTTCAACAGGAGCCAATGATGTAACATATATTGATCCATGGTATGGGGCTGGAATTTTGGGTAGAAGAACTGTATCTTTTGATAAAATGGAAAGTGCAATAAAAGCGAATGCTGGTTATTATATATGGTAGTAACGTTGATTAAATATTTAAATTCATATTATGTGAGGTAGAGATGAAAAAAATAGTAACTTTAGTGGTAGTCGTGCTGTTAATTACAGTCGGTTGTTCATCAGTTGAAAAGAAAAGTGATACTACTTTGGGTTTTGAGTTAGATACTGTATTTGGAATTAAAAAAGATGAAACAGAACAGATACGGTCTGATTATTCCACGCATATGGTACAAGATGGAAAACTTTTGGCATCAAAAAATGAAACTAATTTAGATTATGCAACAGAAATCGTAACGAAAGAATTATTTTTAGTTGATCTTAACACACAAGAACAACTGTTATTGAAACAATTTGATCATGACATCAGAGTATGGGATTATGTGTTGATAGAAGATGGTTTTCTGTACTCAACTGTTGAGTTTATTTATTATGATCATACGCAAACTTCCGTATTGGAATTTAAAGTTATTGAAAATATTGCAGGGGTAGAAAAAGTATTGGATAAGGGAACGATCTTCAATCCTTTCACAACACCCAGTTTTCATTTTATAGATAATGTTATTTATTATGGCATGCAAGCGATTCAATATGTAGATAATGCACCTACTAGCATGTTAATAGACATTGTAAGATACGAAAATGGAAAGAAAGAGAATATCTTTTCAATTGAAAACTCAATGACGTCGACTTATTACATGGATCATGGCACAGAAAAACTTCTTACAACTGAATTAAGTAAAGGTGATTCTTCGATTGGGTTCTTTACACATATTTTAGGAGAAAATCAATCTAATGTTTATATCGCCGACAAAACAGGTGCTTATACTAAAACAACTGTAGAAGGTCTCGTCACCGATTTAATGGTTTTTGAAAATCGTACTATATACCAACTTATTACGTTGACAGAAAACGAAGAGGTGGAATCTGTTGATTACTTTGATTTAAAAAATAGTAAACCAATTACTTGGGAGGGCTACAATGACCTCGTGGGTAGGGTTGTTTCTATGGATGAAAATACGTTAGGATTTATAGGAGAAGGTGACCCTTATTTGATTCATTCAGATAAGAAAGCATTAAAAGTCTATAAAGTTGATTATGATGAGTTTAATGATGCTGAATTACCGTTCATTTATCCCGTTGGTCCTGATAAACTATTGATTGTGCAATATCCAGATGAATTTCCATTACAACTTTCACTTATTAAGATTAAAGAAATTCCTGTAGATCAGTAACATGCATTATTTTGAACTATCTGTTTCAAAATGATCTTTACTTAATAGTAATTTTCAACTTATGAAATAGGGAATGAAACTTTTTATAAACCAAAATATATGAGTTGTGATTTCTTTATGGTTCTTCATGTGAGAACTAAAAAGGAATCACTTTTTGTGTTATAATGGAGTAAGAGTTATCATTGATTACAGGAGGGTTCCATGTCGCTTCACCGCTTATTAAATGAGTTAGATTTAACCCAACAACAAGAACTATTAAGTCATCTATCTAAAAAGATTATTAAAGATCCTCATTTGGATCAAGCGTCTGTTTGGAAGAGTTTGTCTGTGCTTGAAACGATGCTTGCATTAAACATTCGTTTTGATTTTAATCAGTATAATTTGATTATTGACAATCACAGTAAGTTCTTTGTTCAAAAAGAAATCGAAAATCATTTCAATCTATCATTAAACCACATATATTTATCCAATCATCCCAGCGATGTCCTGGGTGTTTCTTTAGCAATTGCGCTTGAAAGCAGTCTTAAAACACTGGTCTTGATGGATGATTTTTCAATGAATTATGGCAAGAGTTTTGAATCTTTAATCCAACTTAATAACCACAAGCCTGATTTGAGTATTGTGTTTTTTGACCCGTACGATTCACTGTTTGAATCAAAACCAGCCATGAATCTATGGCTCAATAATTTGCGCATGAGTAATACTTATGCCAGCTTTAAAAAAGATCTTAAATCATTTTTATCAAATCCTGTTGGCATGCCCATTCTTGAAACCTTAACGAAGGTCAAAGAAGGTTTTAAAGGCGTCTTAATTGAACCTTCCATTTTTACACAGTTTGGTTTTAATTACCATGGTCCAATTACTGGAAGTGACTTTAAAGAAAACTTAAAAGCATTCAAAAACTTAAAAGACTTTGAAGGGATGCATTTAATTCATGTCAATTCTAACATTGAAAGTTTACAGAATTTACAACTTCCCAGTTTTAAATTGGAAGATGGGATTCCTGATAATTATGTTTCATATTTAGATGCGGTTGATGAGGCACTATCCTCTTATGATGATGTGATTGTCTGTACAGATATATCTAAAAATAAGGAACATATGCCGCAATTTGCGATTAAATATCCCGATCATTATTATGTCAGTACCGGAACCATTCAATCCTTTGTAGATTTCGCAAAAGGACTTTCAATGCTTCATGAGCGTGTCGTATTTGTGGTGAGTTCTTATCAATTTAAACACGTCATACCCCTTGTGGAAGAACAACTTTCAAAAGCGAAAAACATCTTATTTATCTTAAGAGATTCAGGTCTTAGAGAAAAAGGAAACCGTATTACACAAGGCGTATTTGATGTGGGTTTCAGTGCTTTAATCACAAAGAATATTTATATGGGAAAAGATATACATGAAAGTGTTGGTATCTTAAACCATATTTTAAGTCAAGATTCATTTGACTTAAGTATTTTACGAATTCCAAATACCCATGAAAAACATAATATAAGCGATGATGATGTCACATCTGATTGGGATGTATATCTACCTGAAGAAACACCACGCGCAATCATCTTTACCTACGGTCCTTCTGTTCAGCAGTTACTAAGAAAAATAGAAATTAACCACATGAATGTGGGTGTTGTGAACTGTAAAAAGATTTTAAGTGTTGATTTTGATTTGATTGAATATATCAATAAAAATGACATCCCTGTCGCATTTTATGATTTAGAAGATTTGTATCATACTTTATATGGAAGTATTGAACCACTCATTCATTCAACCAGGATCTACAACTATAACCTCAAACATACAGATTTAAATATGAGTGCCAGGGATTTAAAAATGAAGTATAATTTAACCATAGAGCACGTTTTAAAATTATAAAGGTGGTGAGCCATGTTATTAAACTTATATATTAAAAATTTTATATTGATTGAAGAAATTAATTTAAGTTTATCTGACCAATTTAATGTATTTACCGGTGAAACTGGTGCAGGGAAGTCACTCTTTGTGGATGCCTTAAACTTTGTATCTGGACAAAGAAGTACTTCCAGTGTTGTTGGAAAACATGATGAAAAATGTACTGTTGAGGCAGTATTTAGTTTTAATGAGAACCCATCAGCCATTTCTTTATTAAAAGAGATGGGACTTTATGAAGATGATGATGTGGTTGTTTTTTCAAGAGAAATGAATGAGCAGGGAAGAAGTATTGCCCGTATAAACCGTCGCGTTGTCAATTTAAAGGCAGTTCGCGATGTTTTGGCCTTAACACTTGATATTCACTCACAACACGATACACAAACGCTTTTAAATGAAAAACATCATTTGGGGCTTCTTCAAAGCTATATCCATGATGATGTTTTATTAAACGATTACCAAGATACTTATCAAAAGTATTTAGATAAACTCAAAGAAATAGATGCCTTAAAGAACACAAAACTTGATAGTGATGAACTTGAATTTTCTAAGTACATCTTACAAGAAATTGAAGATTTAAATCCATCACTTGAAGATTATGAAGCTTTAGACCAAGAGTTAAAAAGTCTTGAGAATTTTGAAAAAAATAAACAAGAGCTTGATGAGATAGAATCTGTTTTAACCAGTGATGTAGATGTATTGGGAAACTTATATAATCTCTTACCACTTTTTGAAAAACATGATGCTTTAAATGAGCGCTATAAAGATGTTTATTATCAGTTAGAGGATATCAGTAATGAAATTTCTTCAATTAATAATGACTTCATCTTTGATGAATATGAATTTCAAGCACTCAATAACCGTATGATCAGCTATACAGGACTGATTCGAAAATATGGCAGCATTGATGCCTTACTTTCTAAAAAAGAAGAACTTGAAACAAACATTCGTAATGCAGATTATTTTGAGGATGTTTTAACGGATTTAAACAACGAATTAAAAGAAATTCAAAGTAACTTAGATGAAAAAGCATTGGTCTTATCCAATCATAGAAAAGAAAAGGCTAAAGAACTTGAAAAACTGATTGTGAAAGAACTTTATGATCTGAGTTTAGAAAATGCAGTCTTTGTTTTATCGTTTAAAGAAATACCATACTCTAAAATGGGCATTGATGATGTCGTCTTTAAGATCAGCTTAAATAAAGGGATTGAACCTGATAATTTATCCAAAGTAGCAAGTGGTGGAGAGCTTTCACGCATCATGCTTGGTTTAAAAGGGGTCTTTAGTGATGTCCAAAGTATCAGTACACTTATTTTTGATGAAATTGATACAGGTGTGAGTGGTAAAGTAGCTTTAAAAATTGGTGAAAAAATGACGGCCATTGCAGGTAAAAAACAAGTTATTTCAATCACGCACTTACCAGCTGTAGCGGTATGTGCAGATCATCATTATTTAATTTCAAAAAGTGAATCCGATGACTCAAATATTACTGAAGTACATTTACTAGAAAATAAAGAAAGAATTGAACATCTTGCGATCATGATGTCAGGATCATTGAATCCTAAGTCTATCAGTGCCGCAAAAGAATTGTTAGAAGAAGGGAAGCGATTGAATGTCAGCACGCGTCATATTTCACATTGATATCAATGCATTTTTTGCGAGTGCACATTTAATTTTAAATCCAGAATTAGAAGGAAAACCTGTGGCTGTATGTCGTGATGTTCAAGGATCTGTTGTGACAACGGCATCTTATGAAGCACGTAAGTTTGGTGTTGGCAGTGCCATGCCACTCTCACAAGCAAAACGTTTGTGTCCAGAGCTTATTGTAGTCGAGCTTGATTTTGAATGGTATCAAGAACTCTCTTCACAATTTGTATCGATTGTAAGGGAATATTCAAACATGATAGAACAAGCGTCTATTGATGAAGTCTATGTTGATGTAACAGAACCCATCAAAGCCTATAAGCGTCCTTTAGATATGGCTGTAGCCATTCAAAAACAAATATTAACCGAACTGAAACTTCCAGTCAGTATTGGTGTTGGACCCAATAAATTCTTGGCGAAAATGGCATCTGACATGGATAAACCTTTAGGGATTACTGTCTTAAGAATAAGGGAAGTCCACCAAAAACTATGGCCATTACCCATTGAAGAAATGCATGGCATTGGTAAAAAAACAGTCCCGCGTTTAAAAGAACTGGGTGTTTTTAAGATTGGTGATCTCAATAGTGTTTCTTATGATAAATTAAAAACTGTTTTGGGAAATAGAACACAAGTCTTCATTGATTATGCCAATGGCTTAGGATCTGCGTCTTTGAATCTTGAAAGAGATGCTAAATCTATTGGCCAATCACAAACATTCTCATCAGGTATTTATGATTATGATGAGTTAAAAGAAAAGATTTTAACTGAAATTAATGAAGTTGAAAAAAGAGCGAAAGCACAAAATGTGATGGGCAAAACTGTCCAGTTTTCTATTCGTTTTGAAGATATGAAAACATACGCAAGAAGTGTGACCATGGATCATTATCTCAATGATAAAGAGAGTATTTTAGAGCGTGTTATGGGGCTTTATGGTGAGTTTGAAGCAGATGATCATCAGGGCGTAAACTTTATCTCTGTAACGCTCACAAACTTAAAAGAAGCCGATGAAATTGAAGAACAACTCAATTTATTCACCATTGATAAGAATTTAGATACAGATCATATGATTGATGAATTAAACAATGAATTTAATGGTGTCTTTAAACGTGCCAGTGAACTTTTAAAAAAGGACTAGCTTATGAGAAAGATACTAAAAGAATACATATATTATATTCAATATACCGAACCTAAATCTGAACACACTGTAAAATCTTACCAAAAAGATTTGTATGATTTTATAGCATATTTAGAAAGTCATGATATATCTGATTTCAATGATGTTGATTATGATCTTTTACTCAATTATTTGTCATTTCTTGAAAGTGAATATAAACGGACAACCATCGACCGGAAAATCTCTTCCATTCGTAATTTCTTTAAGTATTGTCATCAATATGGACATGTGTCTCATAATGTTACTTCATACTTACAGAGTCAAAAAAGGGCAATAAAACTGCCACAAACATTAACTGAAAATGACTTAAGAACACTTTTATCATTCGATTTGGTTACCGGTAAAGATTATCTAGATATCGCAATTTTAAAAGTACTTTTCAGTACTGGCATACGCGTATCTGAATGTGTTAATTTAAGTTTTTCTCAAATATATGAAAAAGAAAAATGGCTAAAAATTGTGGGGAAAGGGGACAAGGAACGCATGGTTCCCATATCCGAAGATGCATTTTCAGCATTGAATAAATATATACTAAAAATTCGGCCACAATTTGAGAAAATTAAGTCTTCTAAAGTATTTTTAAATCAAAAAGGCAATCAAATTACACGCCAATACGTACATACAATGATACAATTAAGAAGTAAAGAGACACATCTAAATAAAAAAATAAGTGCACATACTTTAAGACATACACTTGCGACAACTATGTTGAATCATTCCGTTGATTTAAGGGTGATTCAAGAGATACTCGGACACAGTGATATTAAAACAACGCAAATTTATACGCATGTTGACAGTAAAGCACTTAAAAATGAATATGATCAATTTTTAGACGTAGACTTTAGCAACAAAGGAGGAAATGATGATGAAGTTTAATCGAATTATAAATGTGGTAATGGATTCTGTTGGAATCGGTGCAGCACACGATGCTGAGAAATACGGTGATTTGGGATCTGATACTTTAGGAAATATCGCAAGAACCGTAGGTGGTTTACACATGCCACATATGGAAAGCTTGGGACTTGGAAATCTGCATGATGTTGAAGGTGTGAATAAAGTTTCAAATCCACGCGCTTACACACAACGTCTCCAAGAAGCATCAGTAGGTAAAGATACCATGACTGGACACTGGGAAATGATGGGTCTTTATATTGATAAACCCTTTATTACTTTTACGGATACAGGATTTCCGCAAGAACTTTTAGATGAATTAGAAAAAAGAACAGGCTATGGCATCATTGGTAATAAAGCAGCCAGTGGGACAGAAATTCTTGATGAACTTGGCGAAGAACACATGAAAACAAAGAAAATGATTGTGTATACATCTGCTGACTCAGTACTACAAATCGCGGCGCATGAAGAAGTATTTGGTCTTGATGAATTATATCGTGTTTGTGAAATTGCCCGTGAATTAACCATGAAACCAGAATGGATGGTTGGACGCGTCATTGCAAGACCCTTTGTGGGACCTGGTAAAGGTGAATTTCAAAGAACAGCAAACCGCCATGACTATGCACTCAAGCCATTTGGTGAAACAACTTTAGATGTTTTAAAAGCAAATGACTATGATGTAATCTCAGTAGGTAAGATTGTTGATATCTTTGATAATGAAGGGATCACAGAAGCATACCGTACAAAGAGTAATCATGATGGGATGGAACAAACCATTGACATTGTAAAAAATAAAGACTTTAAAGGCTTCCTATTTGTAAATTTAGTTGACTTTGATGCACTATGGGGCCACAGACGCAATCCAGAAGGTTATGCAAAAGGCTTAGAAGAATTTGATGTACAACTTGGTGAATTACTCAAATACATCAAAGAAGATGATCTACTCATCATTACAGCAGACCATGGTAATGATCCAACTCATGCAGGAACAGACCATACACGTGAAGAAGTCCCAGTGATTTATTATTCACCAAGTCTTACAAATCAAAAAGAATTAGACAAAGGGAATACATTTGCGGATATTGCAGCAACCATAGCAGATAACTTTGAAGTCAAAGCACCTGAGTATGGTGAAAGCCATCTGAAACAATTAATCTAAATATTACATAATATACATTATGCGCAGTAATACATATTGCATGAAGACGTGAGCAAATCACGTCTTTTTATTATGGGTTGAATGTTTCAGTACGCTGTGTGCGTTCATTTTTAATTAAGTTAGTGAGTTCTTGTCTGTCCCAACGTTTAAGTAATGTATCGTGTATTGTGTATTTAGATACAAAGCGCTTCTTGCTGGGTATTTTAACAACTGTGATGGTGCTACATCCTTCTGCCTTATGATTAGAATCATTGTATACTTCATAACAAGTTTGATAGATACCTGGTATTCTTGTATTCACATTAGTGCTTTTGACTTTGATTTTATCGGTAATATTACCTAGGAATCTGTCACTGGCACTTGCATACTTTAAAGGCTCATAAGTTTCGTATTGATTGATGGTCACATCCTCAACAATGATATTTGGAATGGACGTGAGTCTTCTGACATAAATAATCATTGGGTTACCAATATAGTTGACTTGTGTACTGGGAACATAAACATAATCATTTGAAGTTTTCGATTCGATGAGTCTCAGTCTTTCATTCACACACCCATAAGGCACTACCCTTATCTTGAAATATGTGATTTGATTGTTGTAGATTTGAATATCATAGATATCTTCAAATACGGCATTTTGTTTTAAATACCAAAGATTTTTATAAGCGGTTGAACAGACCGTGCCACCACTTGGCATATCAGAGTCAGGATCAGGTTTTACCTTTGCTTTTAAAGTGGGTTCATAAATAGAAAACTTAACATGTTTATAGTCACTTTGAATCAAATACTCAGTTCTTCCATTCAGTAGATAAATATCTTTTTCACTGGCGTAAAATAATGGGATTCTGTAACGATGGTTGCTTTGTTTGGCATGCATTTTTAAGAATAATTTATAGTTTTGGTCTTCTTTTAAGGTATTCAAAGGAATTTTAAACCTAAATCCGACATTTTTATTATCAAAATTACAAGCAATCGTATTCATCACCGTCTCATTACAACGTTTGTTACCCATATAGGCCATTTGAGCGGTTAAATCGTGGTTTGTAAGGGTACCAGGGATGTTTATCGTTTCATTTGAAGATGTCACTTCAAGTTCGAAAGCATGCGTAGAAGCGTCTTTAAAGTGCTGTGTATCAGGCATGGTTGCCCATCCATCAATAATTAAGTTTTGGTCTTGTATTTGCACATTTAAAACTTCATAATTGAGCTTATCTCTTTCTACATTAATAAAATGACCTTGTAAGATTGTTGTGCCAATTAAAAAAACACCAATTGATTTCCAGATCGTAATCACCTCTGTTAATAATTAGTGTTTTAAACTGTTAATTCCTATTTAATTTCTACGATCATTACGAATCATGATGAATCGTAGTAAGTTCATAATAGAACCCACGGCAGCAGCAACATAAGTTAATGCAGCGGCTGTCAGCATTGTTTTTGCGCCCTCATACTCATTTGATTCAAGAATGTTTAAGCCTTGGATGTTCTTTAAAGCACGATTTGAAGCATCAAATTCAATGGGTAAAGTAAGGATTTGAAATGCGGTAATCACAATTAACATGATGATTCCAACATCAAACATCCATCCCATACTGCCATTAATGAATAAGAATCCAAGCATGATAAATAATCCAGCCAGTTGGTTTGCGACAAGTGCTGGTTTTAAAAGCGCATTTCTAATCGCGATTCCAGCATAACCTTTATCATACTGGATTGCATGACCAATCTCATGGGCTGCAACGGCCACAGACGCAATAGAGGTGCCATGGTAGACATCTCTTGATAATGCGACCACTTTCTTTGATGGATCGAAATGATCTGACAACGTGCCACCTGAGCTTTGTGTAATAACAACATCTGTAATATTATTGGCATCAAGAATATACTTTGCGACTTGTGCACCTGTCATATTCTTATATGTGCCAATTCGAGCATATTTTTGGTAGCTGCTTTGAACATACATTTGTGCAGCCATGGATAAGACACCTGCAATTATTACGAGAATTAATCCCATATGTTTATCTTCCTTCCTATAAAAATAAGGAGCCGTAGCTCCTTAATTACTTATAATTATTTAACTAAATCTTTTAAGGCTTTTGATGGTTTGAAAGCTACGTTATGTGATTCAGCAATACGGATTTTTTCCTTAGTTGCTGGGTTGAAACCATCTCTTGCCGCACGGTAACGTACTTCAAATTTTCCGAATCCTGCAAGATCAACAGTTCCCTTTTCTTCTAACACATCTTTCATTTCGTCAATAAATGCATCTACAAATTCAGTTGCATCTTTCTTTGTTATATCTAATTTATCAGCTAGGTTATCAGCGATTGCTTTTTTGTTTAATACTACTGTACTCATTGTTATTCCTCCTAATGTATTAAAATGATATCACTAAAAAATACAAATTACAAGTTATTTCATTTCATGTTTAAGATCACGATTCATTAATTCTATAATTGCAATACTGGGATCCTTTGATTCATAAAATACTTCATAAACCTGTTGTGTTATGGGCATTTCGATGTTGTTTTCAAGGGCAACTTCATGCACGACCTTGGCTGCAGATACCCCTTCAACAGTCTTTGTATTGTGCTTGTTGAAATCATCAACGCTTCCTGCTTTTCCAACCGCATAGCCTGCTTGGAAGTTTCTAGAATGTTCACTGCTTGCGGTCACAACTAAGTCACCAACACCACAAAGTCCCAAGAATGTTTCCATCTTACCGCCAAAATAAACACCATAGCGTGCCATTTCTGCAAGACCACGTGTAATCAGTGCAGCACGCGCATTATCGCCATGGCCAAGGCCTTTGGCGATCCCACTGGCAAGTGCGATGATGTTCTTAATTGCGACACCAATTTGTGCGCCAATTTCATCATCATTTGTATAAACTCTAAATGTGTCATTTGAGAATAAGTGCTGTACTAAGCTTGCAGCTTCCAAATCTGTTGATACAGCATTAACGGCAGTGAGTTGTCCTAAGACGACCTCTTCAGCGTGTGATGGACCAATTAAACTCACAACAGCTTGTAGTTTTTCTTTGTCCATACTGTTACGAATGACATCCATTAAGTATTCATGTGTGATTGGATGAAATCCTTTCGCAACATTGATAATGGTTATTTTATTCTTTACATTATCATTAATTCTTTGGCATACTTCTTCAATTGCGATGGAAGGAACTGCCAGTAAAAAGATATCATATTCTAACAAATCATCAAAATTAGTCGTCGCTTTTAAATCACTACTTAAAGTTACGTCTTCAAAATAATTACTATTTTGGTGGTTGTTTTGAATATCTAGGATTTCATCTTCGTTTTTACCCCAAATTAAAACGTCATGTTTATTGCCAGCAAGTATATTCGCAAGGGCTGTTCCCCAGCTACCAGATCCAATAACAGCTATTTTCATCATGGATTCCCTCTCTTTCTAATAATGATATGAACGGGAGTTCCTTCAAAATCAAAAGCACGTCTCAGTGAATTTTCAAGATATCTCACATAAGAAAAGTGACATAATGAAGGCTCGTTCACAAATACTACAAATGTAGGTGGTGCAACACTGACTTGTGATGCATAAAGGATTCGTAAAGTACGACCTTGACGTGTTGGGGGTGGTGTCAGCATGACAGCATCTTGAATAACTTCATTGACAACACTTGTTGAAATACGTCTTGTACTGTTTTCATAAACTTGATTTACCAATGGTAAAATTGTATGTACACGTCGTTTTGTGAGTGCTGATACAAAGACAATGGGTGCATAATCTAAATAGATAAACTCGTTATATATTTTCTTGCGTACGGTTTCCATATCAGTTTCATCTGTATCTACGGTATCCCATTTATTGTAAACAATAACAATGGGCTTCCCTGCTTCATGCGCATAACCTGCAACATGTTTGTCTTGGGCTCGAATACCACGTTCACCATCAATCACAAAAAGCGCAACATCAGCCTTTTCAATGGCACTCATTGCACGAAGCACTGAGTATTTTTCTACTTTTTCATAAACACGCCCACTGCGTCTGATACCCGCTGTATCAACAATGACATAGTTTTCACCTTCATATTTAAAGGGTGTATCTACAGCGTCACGTGTTGTACCTTCAATATCAGAAACAATGACTCGATCTTGATTAATAATCGCATTTACCAAGCTACTTTTACCAACATTTGGTTGACCGATCACACAGAAGCTTAAGGCTTCGTGATGGTCTTTTGAAGCTTTTAAAGGTAAATTCTGAATGACTTGGTCTAATAAATCTCCTATTCCTATCCCATGTTCTGTACTGGTAGGAATGGGCTCATCATAGCCAAGTGCATAAAATTCATAAATATCCGCCACAAACTGCATGTCGTCTACTTTATTCGCTACCACAATGACAGGTTTTTCAGATTCTCTTAAAAGTGATGCAATATGATGGTCATCTTGTGTTAAGCCATCCATGGCACTCACTACAAAAAGAATCAAATCAGCCTCATCAATAGCGATGTCTACTTGCATTTGAATTTCTTGTGCGAAATCTTGTTCCTCAAGTTGGATTCCACCGGTATCAATAAATCTTAAGTCTTTGGTAAGCCAAGTGGTTTTACCATAAATACGATCTCTTGTGACTCCGGGTTCTTCATGAACAATTGATTTTCTTTCGCCAATAATTCGATTAAAAAGCGATGATTTACCAACATTGGGTCGGCCAACAATCGCTACAATTCCATCTATCATACTAAACCTCGATCCTTAATGATGCTCATGATTAAATCAACACTCTCTTCAATACTTA
>CAYSBB010000027.1:1195-13689 GCA_964429205.1 uncultured Erysipelothrix sp. | reverse complement strand
GTGCATTTTGTGCTAAAAACTTTGTGTCATGGCCATTACCACAAGTCATATCAATAATGTGTGATGAGTTTTTGATGTTTTCTAAAATCCAAGTATGTGTTTTTGAGATAATATTCATATGTGCTCCTTTAAAAAAAGTCTTACTGAGAAGACTTTAGTGTAATTAATAAGATATCAGGATTTGATAAAATTCTGAATTGTGGATCAGATGTTGAGATACCTGTTGTTAGGTACAAATGAACATCATTGATCTTTTCATAATTTTTAATATAAGCATCTTCATAAATCAGTTGTCTTAAATAAGGAAGGTTTACTTTAGAGTACTGATGTTTACTTGAAACTAAAGTGTGCACGCCTTTATTGTCTTGTTCAATTTGTTTGGCATTATGAGAAAAACCAATCACAAACTGATCTTCTTGAATACGACTGATGACTTCATCAACCGATGAAACACCCGCACCATCATAATCCACAAAGAGGAAATTGATGGGGTCACTTGTTTTATTAAAGACACTGATTAAATTTGTATCTTGAAGTCTGAATTCTGCTTTTGATAAGCTCTCTTTTGTTTGTTCGAGGTTTTGTTGGTAATCCTCTTTAGAAAGTATGGCATATTTACCCAGTGGTGCATCCATGTCTTCTAGTTTTTTTGTGATGAGATCTTGTTCTTCTAAATCATCACCATATAAATTGCCCAAAAAGACAATGAAGTCAGGTTTATTTGAAGATACATTTTCAACGACTTTATCCAGTTGATCAACATCACCTCTGACATCAGAGAAAACAAGGATCTTTGTTTTATTGAAAGAAGGACTGATTTTTTCATCACTTAGTGTGACTTTTTGAATTTTTAAGCGTTTGATACTTAAGATTTTCGCTTCCACATAAAGACCACCCAATAAAATAACCAATGCTAAGAAAAGAATAAACTTGAAGTTTATTCTATTTTGCTTTTTGTTTTTTTCTGTCATTGGCCATTTTCTCCATTGCAGCTTTTTGATTTAAAATAACGGGGATTACTAAAGGATTACGTTGTGTATGTTTGAAAAGATAAGGTTCTAAAGAGCCGCGGATGGTGTTTTTGAGTTCACCAAAGGTTGTTCTGTGTTCCATTTTCTTCTTCAGTGCTTGATATACCACGTTTTCTGCTTCACGAATTAAAGGTTGGTTTTCTTTAATAAACACAAACCCGCGTGAGACGATGGTTGGTTTTGTGATGATCTTATTATAACGAGAATCAATGGTCACAATGACACTGACCATCCCGTTATCTGCCAAGATCTTACGATCTTTAATAACTGCAGTAGATAAACCACTGGCGTCATTACCATCAACATAGATATCATCGGCTTGAACACGTGTATCAGATTCAAAGACTTCATGATCTCTTAAGATTAAGACATCACCATTGGCACAAATGAAGATGTTTTCTTCAGGAATGCCAGTTTCCATCCCGGTTTCTTTATGGGTTTTTAACATACGGTATTCACCATGCATGGGCATGAAGTATTTAGGTTTGATTAATTGTAACATTAAGAGTTGTTCATCTTTAGAAGCATGTCCTGTTGTATGTAGAGAAGTAAGGGGTGAGTTGGTTAAAACCTTTGCGCCACGTCTTACAAGTTGGTTTACAACATGTGATACAGATTGTGCATTTCCAGGAATGGGACTTGATGAGAAGACCACTGTATCATTTGGAATGATGCTGATTTGACGGTGTGTACCATTCGCAATACGGCTCAGTGCAGCCATCGGCTCACCTTGAGATCCAGTACAGATGATACAGACTTGATTGTCTGGCAGTTGGTTGAGTTGTCGTGCATTGATAAAGTGAGAATCTTTTGCTTTGATATGGCCAAGTTGTCTTGCAATACGGACCACATTTTCCATTGAGCGTCCAAAGACCGCAATCTTTCGACCACTGGCAATGGCAGATTCTATAATTTGTTGGACACGATAAACATTTGATGCAAAGGTCGCTAAAATAATACGGCCTTCTGTTTTATTAAAGATTTCTAATATGGATTTAGAAACATCTTTCTCACTGATTGAAAAACCACTGACTTCTGCGTTTGTGGAATCACTTAAGAGTAAGTCAATCCCGATTTCTCCCATATAAGACATGATTTGATAATCTGAACTTGCCCCAACGGGTGTTAAGTCAAATTTGAAGTCTCCTGTAGAGACGATACGTCCATTGGGTGTATTAAGCATGACACCATAGGAATCTGGAATCGAGTGAATCACATTGAAAAAGCCAATAGAGAAGTGTTTTGTTTGGACACGTGATGTTTGATCATACTCAACCATCTTCACTTTGTTTTTCATGCGACGCTCTTCTAATTTACGGTTGATTAAAGCACGCGCAAATCGAGGCGCATAAATAATTGGAATGTTAACCTTTTGTAGTAAAAAGGGAATTCCACCGATATGGTCTTCGTGACCATGAGTAATGATCAGTGCTTTAATTTTCTTTTGGTTCTTTTGAAGTTGCGTATAGTCATTGATGACATAGTCAACGCCAAGTAAGTTTTCTTCTGGGAACATGACGCCGGCATCGATGATGATGATTTCATCTTCATGCTCAAAGACATACATGTTTTTCCCCACTTCACCCAGGCCCCCTAAGGCATAGATGAGTGTATCGTTTTTTTGTATTTTCATTGAATGCTCCTTGCTATTCTATTATTTTTAAGTCTTTTATGTCCCAAGGATTTTCTTTATTGATATGATCATAAAATAAAATACCATTGAGATGATCGATTTCATGTTGCACAACAATTGCCATATAGTTGGTAAATTGAAGTGTTACTTCTTTATCTTGTAAAAGATCATACGCTTTGATGCGTACTCTTTGATAACGGGGTACAAGGCCTTCATACTCATCACGAATGGATAAGCAACCTTCACCTTGTGCTAATGCCGTTTGTTTTTCACTGTGTGCAATAATTCTTGGATTGACAAGTGCGTACTCTTTTCTTTCGTACTCATCTTCATCCACTTCCATTTCAACTGAAATGGCTGTCATTTTTTTAGAAATACCGATTTGTGGTGCGGCGATTCCCACGGCTGGCTGCAAATTGTTGGCTTCTGCAATCTCATCGTCTTGTGAATCACGCACATATTTCAGCATATTTAAAAGTGTTTCTTTGTCCTCATCGCTCATGGGTAGCGTGACATCTTCTGTTTTTGCACGCAAAACAGGATGAGGGTCTAAAACAATTGTGTCCCTATTAATTTTATATTCCATTATTTTTACCTCTGTTTAATCTCTTTCATTTATAATACATGATATTTCAAACAATTTAAAGGATTAAGACATGAATTTTCATATAGATATGCCTGAAAGTGGATACATTTTATGGGAAACTATAAAAAATTTAAACGAAACTCTTGATACACTTTTTCTTCGTTCCAATTTTAAGATTATCTCTATAAAGATATGAGATTCTATGATAGACTATACACATGAAACTCAAGAAATTATCACTCAAAATGCCAAAGGGCTATTCAAAATCCATCCACGCTAGTGTCTTAATATTGACACTTTTTGGTTTGATGATGATTGTCTCAGCCACTGCTAATGTGAATTCCTTAGAATGGACACGCCTTGTCATGGTCATTGTGAAGGAATCCTTTTTTATTGTCGTTTCTTATATCATGATGGTCACCATCGCAAGAAACTTCAGTCTTCAAAGATTAAAGAAACTTTATCTTCCAATTTTAGTTTTTACCATGGGGGCCTTACTTGCAACACAATTCTTCGGACCGGTAAACGGTGCGAAAGCGTGGATTCATTTGGGTGTTGCCAGTATACAACCCAGTGAATTTGCGAAAATTACAGTTATCTTAGTCTTGGCACATTCTTTAGGTGAAAGGGAAAGATCAAAAGAAGGCTTTTGGGATCTAGCGGCACATCCAATGACGATGATTATGATTATGAGTCTTATTGTCTTATTTCCACAAGGTGACCTTGGAACTGCGATGATCATGTTGTTGATTGCCCTTTTAACACTCTTAGTCTTTGCGAACTCAAAACTTCAAAAAGTTCAAACACTTTTTTTACTATTATTTGTGATTTATATTGTCTTAATCATCCTTTTAAATAACCAAGCAGTCTTAGACTTCTTAGATGCGATTCCATTTCCAGATCGCATGCACTATATGATCAACCGTATTAAAACCAGTGCCAATCCTTTCTTAGACCGCTACAATGCAGGGGCACAAATCTTCAATGGTTTGGCTGCATTTGTGAGTGGGGGATTATGGGGTGTAGGTTATGGTAAAGGTTTCTTAAAATTCAGCTTTATTTATGCGGCTGAATCAGATTCAATTCTAGCGGTTATTGTTGAAGAGTTGGGTGTGATTTTTGGATTCATGCCCATCGTATTATTTTATGGTGTCATATTCTATCAACTGATGAAATATACATTCTTAGTCAAATCAGAAAAAGATAAAGCAATTCTTGTTGGAACGCTGTCTTATTTCTTCATTCACTTTTTATTAAATGTGGGTGGGGTCACAGCTTTAATTCCTTTAACAGGGGTGCCACTCCTCTTTATATCAGCGGGTGGCTCTAGCCGTATGGCCGTGATGATTGCGATTGGGTTATCACAAAATGTCATCGCAAGATATCGATCATCACAACCCAAGGAGTTATCATGAGAATTATTGCAGGAACTCATAAATCAAGAAAACTCAAAACACTGAGCGGTGATAACACGCGCCCTTCATCAGATCGCCTAAAAGAAGCACTCTTTAATAAAATCGGTCCTTATTTTAATGGAGAGACGATCTTAGATATTTTTTCTGGAAGTGGTGCCATCAGTTTTGAAGCTTTGAGTCGTGGTATGTCTCATGCCACATGTATTGAAAAGAGTCGAAAAGCACAACGTATTATTATAGAAAACGCAAAAGATTTAAAATTAGAAAACAAACTTGATTGTATCTTGGGAGATGCAAAGGGTATTATAGGGACTTTAAAGATGAAATATGATATCATCTTCATGGATCCCCCCTATGATTATCAAGATACACAAATGATCTTAGAAATGCTGCATCCTTATCTAAAAGATGAAGGTACCATATTTGTAGAAACTGATAAATTTACAACACTTCCTGATAAGACAGAGCATCTTGTGAAGGTGGAAGAAAAACAATATGGCTTTGCGAAAATACATACTTACGAAATGTCCCAGTGACATTTTTTTATTTTTAGCACTCAAACCTTGACAGTGCTAAAGTGATGGTGTAATATATACTAGGACAGTGGAAAGAAGGGAGTGACAGAATGCTAACACAAAGAAAAATTGAAATCTTTAAAGCAATTGTGAAAGAGTTTATTCAAACTGCCGAACCTGTGGGTTCTAAACTTTTGATTGAAAAGTACAACATCAATTATTCTTCTGCAACCATTCGAAATGAGATGTCTGATTTAGAAAAATTCGGACTCATTGAAAAAACTCATACTTCCAGTGGTCGTGTTCCTTCAAGTAAAGGATATCGCTTCTATGTAGAACATTTTATGGAAGATGAAATCCATGAAGGAGTTGAAGGTGTGATCACACAAATTTTCAACGATAGAAGATTGGGTGTTGATGAAGCCATTCGACAAAGTGTTAATATTTTAACGCAAATGACACAACTCACTTCAATGGTCCTTGGACCAACTTCCAATGCAGAAAAACTGAAATCTGTTCAACTCATCCCTTTAAATGATACAAGTGCCATGGCGGTATTTGTGACAGAAGGGGGCCATGCGGAACATCGCATTTTTAATTTTGAAAGACGTGTTCCCATTGAAGAAATGGAATCATGTACTGCCATTTTAAATGACAGGCTTAAAGGTACGCCTTTAAATAATGTTGTTGATAAGATGGAAAGTATCAAACCCATTCTTTCAAATCGCATGGTGCAATACGAAGTCTTATTTGAAGCCTTCGTCAATGCATTTATGAAGTTTGCGCAAGATGAAGTTTATTACAGCGGTAAAGATAACATGCTTTATCAACCAGAATTTGCCAATGTAGAAAAACTTAGAAAAATGACAGAACTATTAGAAAACTCTCAAGTATGGCAAGAGATGAGTTTAAGTCATGACAGTTTAAAACTTAAAAAAGGTGCACACAGCGAACTGATGTGGATCGATGATATGGCCGTTGTCTCAAGTTCATTCTTCTTAGAAGATGATGACTCTGAGCACAAGTTAATGGTCGTGGGTCCCAGCCGTATGGAATATGGACGCGTGGTCTCTTTAGTAGAGTTTGTGACGGCAATGATTGAAAGTGTTTATGGGAAAGGTGGGTCTAATGAGTAAAAAAGAGAAAAAGAAAAAAGAAGATTTAAAGGATACAGTCGAAGAAACAGAAAAAACAGCGAGTGATGCTGTTGAAGAGCTGGATGAACTGAGTACTTTAAAACTAGAAAATGAAAGTTTAAAAGAAGAGGTCGAAAAATACAAAAACGACTACTTTAAAGCCTATGCTGATGCGAAAAATATTAAAAAGCGTCAGGAAAGAGATTTTGAATTATCCATGAAGTATCGCATTCAAAGTTTTGCAGAAGCCATACTGCCAGCGATTGATAATTTAGAACGTGCTTTAAATCAAGAAATAACAGAAGATACAAAATCATATCGCGAAGGGGTTGAAATGATTTATCAACAAGTCCTGAATGCTTTAGAAAACGAAGGGGTCACACCCATTAAAGCAGTCGGTGAGAAGTTTGATCCAAACATTCACCAAGCCCTACAAGCAGAACCTGTCGAAGGGTATGATGCCGATGTGATTGTCGAAGAATATCAAAAAGGATATATGATTAAAGACCGCGTATTAAGAGCGAGTCTTGTAAAAGTAAGCCAATAGGAGGATATGTATATGAGCAAAGTAATTGGAATTGACTTAGGAACTACCAACTCTGCGGTAGCTGTAATTGAAGGCGGAGAAGCAAAAGTAATCACAAACCCAGAAGGTAACAGAACAACACCTTCAGTCGTAAGTTTTAAAAATGGAGAAAGAATTGTTGGAGATGCAGCGAAAAGACAAGTTGTCACAAATCCTAACAGTGCTTTATCTGTAAAACGACTCATGGGTTCATCAGAAAAAGTTCATTTAGAAGGTAAAGACTACACACCAGAAGAAATCTCAGCCATGATTTTAGGATACATCAAAGGTTATGCAGAAGATTACCTTGGTGAAAAAGTTTCAAAAGCAGTTATTACCGTACCTGCATACTTTAATGATGCACAACGTCAAGCAACAGCAGATGCAGGACGTATTGCAGGACTTGAAGTAGAAAGAATTATCAACGAACCAACTGCTGCAGCATTAGCATTTGGAATCGACAAAACAGATACAGAACAAAAAGTACTCGTGTTTGACCTTGGTGGTGGAACATTTGACGTTTCAATCTTAGAACTTGCAGATGGTACATTTGAAGTACTCGCAACAGCAGGAGATAACGAACTGGGTGGAGATGACTTTGACCATATCGTGGTTGACCATCTCATCGACATGTTTAGAAAAGACAATGGCATTGATTTAAGCAAAGACAAAATGGCAATGCAAAGATTAAAAGAAGCAGCAGAAAAAGCTAAAAAAGATCTTTCATCAACCGTTAATGCACAAATCAGCTTACCCTTTATTTCAGCAGGAGAAGCAGGTCCATTACACTTAGAAACAACCTTAACACGTGCTAAATTTGACGAAATGACAAAAGCACTTGTTGATCGTACATTAATTCCTGTACGCCAAGCACTTAAAGATGCTGGCTTAACACGTAATGACATTCACCAAGTACTTCTAGTTGGTGGATCAACACGTATTCCAGCTGTTGCAAAAGCAGTACAAACAGAACTTGGTAAAGAACCAAACAAATCAGTAAACCCAGATGAAGTTGTTGCGATGGGTGCAGCAATTCAAGGTGGCGTTATTGCAGGAGACGTTAAAGATGTTCTTCTACTCGACGTAACACCACTCTCACTTGGTATTGAAACAATGGGTGGTGTGATGACAGTACTCATCGATAGAAACACAACCATCCCAACCTCAAAATCACAAGTGTTCTCAACAGCACAAGACAACCAACCTGCAGTAGACATCAACGTCTTACAAGGTGAGCGTCCAATGGCTAAAGACAACAAACAACTTGGACTCTTCAAACTTGATGGGATTGCACCAGCACAACGCGGTATTCCTCAAATTGAAGTAACTTTTGATATTGACGTTAACGGTATCGTAAACGTATCAGCACTAGACAAAGGTACCAACAAAAAACAATCCATTACCATTTCTAACTCTTCAGGATTAAGCGAAGAAGAAATCGAAAGAATGGTACGTGAAGCTGAAGAAAATGCACAAGAAGATGCTAAGCTTAAAGAACAAGCAGAACTCAAAAACCGTGCAGAACAATTCATTCACCAAGTCAATACAACACTTGAAGATGAAAATGCAAACATCACACCAGAACAAAAAGCAGAAACTGAAAAACTACGTGATGAACTGCAAGAAGCACTTGATAGTGAAAACTATGATGCACTCAAAGAAAAACTTGATGCATTAGAACAAGCAGCACAAATGATGGCTGAACAAATGTATGCAAATCAAGAGCAACCAGAAGACATGAACGCACAAACATCACAAGATGACGATGTCGTTGATGCAGAATTTGAAGAAAAGAATTAATTGTAAAACACTTGCGGAGGTAACCTATGGCTCGAAAACGAGACTATTACGAAATATTAGGCATTAGCAAGTCCGCAAGCGAAGCGGACATAAAGAAGGCCTATCGCTCCTTAGCGAAAAAATATCACCCAGATGTCAATAAAGAAGCAGACGCATCTGAAAAATTTAAAGAAGTCCAAGAAGCATATGAAGTTTTAAGTGACACCACAAAACGTTCCCAATACGATCAATTTGGCCATGCAGCCTTTGATCAAAATGGTGGCGGTGCCGGTGGGTTTGGTGGCTTTGGCGGATTTGGTGGCATGGATGATATCTTCAGCCAATTCTTTGGCGGTGGCTTTGGGGGCGGTGCCCAACAAGCCAATGCACCACGAAGAGGACGCGACCGTTTTATGACGATGCGCGTTGACTTCATGGAAGCCGTATTTGGAACTGAAAAAACAATTAAACTGACCATGGAAGAAGAGTGCCACAGCTGTCATGGCTCTGGTGCTCACTCTTCAAAAGATGTTAAAACATGTTCAACATGTCATGGCTCAGGCAGTGTCACCCAACAACAAAGAACCGCCTTTGGCGTCTTTGAATCACGCGGTGTTTGTCCTACGTGTCATGGAACCGGTAAAGAAATCACAAAATACTGTGAAGTCTGTGGCGGTAAAGGCTACAACTCTAAACAAGTTGATGTCGATATTAAAATCCCAGCCGGGATTGTATCAGGCCAACAATTACGTGTAGCCGGCAAAGGTGAACGTGGCGAAAATGGTGGCGGATATGGAGATCTATATGTAGAAATTTCAGTCAGTCCACACAAACACTTCATCCGTGAAGGAAACAACATCTACATTACAGTACCGATTTCTGCAGTTGATGCAACACTTGGAACATCCATTGATGTCCCAACGGTAACAGGAGATGTCAGTTTAAACATTCCAGCAGGAACACAGCCAAACACAAAATTCAGACTTAAAGGAAAAGGCGTTAAAGACCTCAGATCATCCCATTATGGTGATCAATATGTTGAAGTCAAAATCGAAATTCCTAAGAAAATAAGTCGATCAGAAAAAGATTACTATGAAAAATTAAGAGAAGCCGACAGCGGTGGATCTGCATTCCAGCGTTTTAAAAACGCATTTAAGTGACATTTTGTCACTTTTCCTTTCAAAAGAAATTAGCACTCAACACCAACAAGTGCTAAAAGATAGGAGGTAAGAAATATGACAACAGATAACTATACAGAAAAAACAACACAAATTTTAAATGAAGCCGCACAGCTTGCCATGGGACAAGGACACTCCAGTGTCAGTGCGCATCACATTTTACGTGCCATTTTAAATGATGATTCATTTGGTAAATTCTTTGAAGATGAAAATTTAGCTTCAAAAGTCGATGCCATCTTAGCACGAAAAGCCAAAACACAAGGGGCACAACTCACATTTGCGCCTGATGCACAAGATGTGATCCATAAAGCAACACAATATGCTGAAAAGAAAAAAGACACTTTTATTTCAGTCTATGCTTTAATATACGCCTTAGTTGAAAGTAAGATTGAAGGTTTAGAATCACTCAAACTCAAAGACGTGAATAAAGCATTAGATTTAGAGCGCGGTAATAAAACCATTGACTCACAAACTGCAGAAGACACACTCAATGCATTACTAAAATACGGACGCGATCTTGTAAAAGATGTTAAAGAAGGAAAAGTTGACCCCATTATTGGGCGTGATGATGAAATACGACGCATCATACAAATTCTTTCACGTAAAACCAAAAACAACCCTGTTCTAATTGGAGAGCCAGGTGTGGGAAAAACGGCCATTGTTGAAGGTTTAGCATGGCGTATTATGAGAGGCGATGTTCCTTTCAGTTTAAAAAATAAAAAACTTATAGAGCTTGATATGGGTGCCCTCATTGCAGGTGCGAAATATCGTGGTGAGTTTGAAGAACGACTCAAAGCCGTCTTAGATGAAGTCTTAGAAGCAGAAGGGAATATCATCCTTTTCATTGATGAACTTCACAACTTAGTCGGTGCTGGTAAAACAGAAGGCTCCATGGACGCAGCCAATTTACTCAAACCGATGCTTGCGCGCGGTGAAATGCACCTCATTGGTGCCACAACATTTGATGAATACAGACAACACATTGAAAAAGACGCCGCTTTAGAGAGAAGATTTCAGCGCGTCAATGTGAGTGAACCAACCGTAGAAGATACCATCTCGATTTTAAGAGGTCTCAAAGATCGCTTTGAATCACACCATGGTGTTAAAATTTTGGATGAAGCCATTGTGGCCGCATCTGAACTTTCACACCGTTATATTACAGATCGTTTCTTGCCTGATAAAGCCATTGACCTCATTGATGAGGCGTGTGCTTCAATCCGTGTTGAAATGGAATCCATGCCTGAGGAACTCGATGAAATGATGCGTAAAATCTCTCAACTTGAAATTGAAGAGCGCGCCTTAAACAAAGAAACTGATGAAAGAACTTTAGAACGTTTGGATGAAATTGTTGAAGAACTCACAACACTAAAAGAGAATTATCATACTTTATTCACCAAATGGGAACAAGAAAAATCAGAACTTGATGACATCAAATACGCGAAAGAAAACCTAGAAAAAGCTAAACTTGATCTGGAAAAAGCACAAAATGATGCCCGCTATGAAGTTGCCGCAAAACTTCAATATGAAACAATTCCAAATTTAGAACGCGTGATACAAGAAGAAAGTAAAAAAGAATCACTCAGTATGATTCAAGAAGTGGTCAATAGTGAACTTGTGGCTGAAATTGTATCCAAATGGACACAAATTGATGTCTCTAAACTTGTGGATAGTGAAAGAAATAAACTCTTAAAACTTAAATCTATCCTCAATGAACAAGTCAAAGGACAAGACGAAGCCCTTCAAAAGGTAACTGACACCATCTTACGTGCCAAAGCACAAATTCAAGATGCAAACAGACCACTGGGATCCTTTATGTTCTTAGGACCCACGGGGGTTGGTAAAACAGAAGTTGCTAAAGCCTTAGCCTTACAACTCTTTGATGATGAAAGTAACATCATCCGTATTGATATGAGTGAGTATATGGAGAAACACTCCGTATCACGTCTTATTGGTGCACCTCCAGGATATGTGGGTTATGACCAAGGTGGACAGCTTACAGAAAATGTAAGACGTCATCCCTACAGCATCATCCTTTTAGATGAGATTGAAAAAGCGCATGTGGATGTGTTTAATGTTCTTCTTCAAATCTTAGATGAAGGACACATTACTGATTCTAAAGGCGTGCGTGTTGATTTTAAAAATACCATTATCATCATGACTTCTAACTTGGGATCACAATACGCCTTTGAAAACTTAGAAACCAGAAACAATCGTTATATGGACGCAGTCAAAATGCACTTTAAACCAGAATTTATCAATCGAATTGATGAAATCATTGTCTTCAATGCATTAACAGACGCTGCCCTTCATGAAATTGCATATAAATTCATGAATGAACTCAAAGCAAGAATTGAAAATCGTAACCTTAAACTAGAAGTAACAGACACAGCCATTGATAAGATCGTAGAACTGGGCAGTGATGTTACATTTGGTGCACGTCCTATGAAACGTTTTATTCAAAATGAAATTGAAACTAAAATCGCTTATCTCATCATTGAGAAACAACCTGAAGATGACACAGTCATCTATGTTGATTTCAAAGATAATGAATTTGAAGTCACACTATAAATCAAAGAGTCCTTTTAAGAAGGACTTTTTGTATGTTAGAATAGATTTATGATAAAACTAAAAAAGATAAAACAAAAAGACTTAAAAG
>CAYSBB010000027.1:0-1095 GCA_964429205.1 uncultured Erysipelothrix sp. | reverse complement strand
TTTGAAGAAGAAAACTGGGGACATGGATATGGCTTTGAAGCTTTGAGTTTGTGGTTTGATATGATTTTTAAACTAGAAAAAGATATTGCGCGTATTGGAATGACCACTTGGTCTGGTAATCAAGGACTCATGCATCTTGCATTAAAGCTTGGTATGAAAGAAGAGGGAAGACTGAGAAAAGTGAGATACTTCAAGGGTACATATTATGATTCCATGAAGTATGGCATTTTAAAAGAAGAGTGGGAACATAAAAAAAAGGCATGAGCCTTTTTTAGTATTACAACCTGTCTTCAAGTGCATCACGATCTAAAAGGGTGATGTCTCTTTGGCCTTTTAAAGCGATGAGTTTTTCTGCTTCTAGTTCGCGAAGTTTTCGACTTAAGCTTTCACTACTCATCCCAAGTAATGATGCCATGTCACGTTTTGAATAGGGCAGTGTAAAGTGATCTTTGTCTTGAGATAACTCGAAGAGTTTTTGAATGATGCGTGCTTCTACACTTAATACACCAATACTTTCGACAGTATCTTCTGTATCATCCAGTCTGTGTGACATTTCTTTTAAAAGTTTTAAAGAGATGCTGGGGACTTCTGTTAAAAGTTCTTTAAAGCGACTCCCATCAAGATGACAGATTTCTGTATCTTCTAATACGGTCGCAAAATCACGGTGTTCGTTTTCTAAGAATAAAGAAAGTTCTCCCATAAAAGAGCCTGGCTCTAAAGTGCGAAGGACTTGTTCTTTGCCATCTTTTGTGAAACGTGAAATCTTTACTTTTCCTTTATGAACAATATAGAGGTCTTTACTGATGTCACCTTGGTTATAGATGGTCTCTCCCTTTTCATAGTGTTTGGAAGTAGAGATATACGCCACTTCTTTTTTCTCATCAAGGTTTAAATTATCAAAAATAGGGACCAGATCAATGCATGATTTATGATTCATTTCATTTTCCTTTCTAAAATTGATGTGTATCAATTTTTATATGTCATATCCATTATATACTATAAGTACAAAATATATAGCGAAACACATTGAATACAAGTTTCTTAAAAATTGACCTACATCAATTACAAGTCATTGTGTTTTAGATATACTGTAAA
>CAYSBB010000026.1:0-14152 GCA_964429205.1 uncultured Erysipelothrix sp. | reverse complement strand
CACATTATTTACCTCATCATTTTATTTAAGTGCATTTACTTTTGGTGGTGGTTATATCATTGTGCCACTCTTAAAAAATAAATTTGTTGATAATCTGGGGTGGATTGATGAAAATGAAATGATGGACATTGTGGCCATTGCGCAATCTTCACCAGGATCATTAGCTGTGAACGCAACCATTTTAATTGGTTATAAAATTGGAGGCGGGATGGGCGCATTTGTCAGTACAGTAGGGACTGTCTTACCGCCACTGATCTTACTTTCAATTATTTCATTTTTCTATGAAGCTTTTAAAAGCAACAAAATCATCAATGCAGCCTTATTAACCATGTCTGCAGGGGTTGCGGCTGTGGTACTTGATGTAGTGATTGACATGGGAAAAAGTGTTTTAGATACAAAGAGTTATGAGTATTTACTCATTATGATTCTTGCCTTTGTTGCATCATTTGTCTTTAAAATTAATATTTTATTTATTATTGTTTCGGTGATTGTTTATGCAGTTGTCAAAACGTTTATAGGAGGTAAATTATGATGATACTTATCAAATTATTCCTCAGTTTCTTTCAAATAGGATTGATAAGCTTTGGGGGTGGATACGCTGCCATGGCGCCAATCTATGATCAAGTCGTTGTGAAAAACGGATGGATTACTGCGACGCAGTTTTCTGATTTAATCACCATCTCACAAATGACACCTGGTCCCATTACCTTAAACTCCGCAACCTTTGTTGGACTTCAAATTGCAGGGTTTCCTGGCGCTGTTGTTGCTACATTAGGGAGTGTTTTACCTTCGGTGGTGATTGTGAGTGTATTGGCTTATGTGTATTTTAGATTCAGTACATTAAAGGTACTTCAAAATGTTTTATCAAGATTAAAACCAGTGGTCACAGCGCTGATTGCGATTGCGGGCGTTTCACTAATTCAAAGTGCATTTTTAACGCCAGATCTTAACTGGTTGAATATAGCAGTCTTTGTGGGTGCATTCATATTACTAAGAACCACAAAAATAGATCCTACCATGATTATCTTTCTTACAGGGATTGTTGGGATTGTGACAGTACTTATATAAATGAAAAAGTGTTTGGTTATTTGCCAAACACTTTTTAGTCTTATTGGTTTTCAATTTCATCTGTCAGGTCAATGATTTCATCAATCATATCGCCAATAATTTGAATTGTTTCTTTAAGGGCACTGTCACTGTTTAAATCAATGCCCAATGTTTTTGTGAGTTCAACAGGGCTGAGTGATCCGCCGAGTTTTAAATAATTTTTCCAAGTTTCGATATCTAACTTATTGTTGAGGATATTTTGAGAACTGACGGTTGCGATGGATAGACCTGCTGAGTATGTATAAGGGTATAGTCCCATATAATAGTGCGGTTGACGCATCCATGTAAGGTTTGTGTTTTCACTGATTTCTACACTGTCTCCCCAGAACATTTCAAGTGATTTTTGGAATAAATCATTGAGGACATGGGCTGAGAGGGCTTCATTGTTGTCGATCTTACGATAAACTTCACGTTGGAAATGCGCTTCAATGAAGTGTGTCACAAAGTTATGGTAGTAAGTTCTTGAGATCAGTGTTGAAAGTACCCAACGTTTGAAACGGGGATCATCTGATGTTTGTTTTAGATGATTTGCCATAAGGAGTTCATTCATGGTTGAGGGTGATTCAATTAAATAAAGTGATGGACGTGTGTTGTGAATACTTTGGTTTTGACCTGCGAGATAGAAGTGTCCTGCATGTCCCAGTTCGTGAGCCAACACAAAGACTTCTCGCATTTTCTTAGTCCATGAGATAAGAACATAGGGGTGCACACCATAGGGGCTTGAACAAAATGCACCTGTTGATTTACCTTTATTTTGAGGAAAGTCAATCCAGCGTTCATCAAATGCTTTATGAATCATGTCTGTATAATCTTCACCCAATACTTTTAGACCATCTAATAAATGGTTTTTAGATTCTTCAATGGAGATGTTGGGTTCAAATGTTTCATCAACAACCAGGTGTAAGTCATTGGTTGTCATGGTATCAAGTCCATGAATTTTTTGAAGTAGTTTCGCAAACTTTCTCATATGTGGCGCTAATTCAGTCATAATGGTATCAATGTGGTTATCATAGATACTTTGTGATATTTCTTGATCAAATAAGAGATATTCAATGGTATTGTTGAAGTTTTTCAATGTTGCCATGCTTTTTTCTTTTAAGACGTGTGATGTATAAACACTTGCGAACGTATTTTCATGTGCTTTGAGTGATTTATGGAATTTATCAAAAGCTTGATGTCTGATTTCTTTATCACTGTGAAAGGCTAATTCATCTTCAAAGTATCCAAAGCTCATTTCAATTTCTTGATCATCCTTTTTAACAGAGTCAAATGTCATATCCACAAGTTTAGCCATATTATAAATATTATAAGCTGCATTGAGACTTGGATTTAAGACTGAGAGTGCATCTTCTACTTTTGGATCAAGTAAGTGGGGGATGTTACGAATGACATCATCGACAACTTTAGTATATTTAGGGTCTTTTTCTTTAATTTCTTCTAAGGTTTCTTTACTGAGTAGTGAGAGTTCTTGTGATAAGAAATTTAGGAGGGGTAATTTATCGCCCAGTTTTAAGTTGATGTTTCCAGCCAACATCATAGAGTTTGGATTGGATTGATCTTCTGAATTGAGTAGGGAAGTATAGGTGAAAACCCTTGTGAGTTTTTCTTGAATGTCCGCAACTTCATCCAGTGCCTTGATGGCTGTGTCACTGTTTGTGATTTTGGATTGATAGATCTCATTGAACTTTAAAATGGTTTCACTGAGTGTATCCACTGCTTCAAAAAGTGCTGTTTCAGTTTCAAAGAGATCTTTCAGATTCCATGTTTCTTCTAGTTTTACTTCATTTCTATTGAGTATTTTCATAATTTTCCTCGCCTTCTTAGATTATTATAGCGTAATATCTGACGAAATGAAAAGGAGAATCTAAAAATTGTTGCGAATAATGAAACTTATTACATTTGTGTAAAATGTTACATTACACTTGTATAAGTTTTCAAAGTGGTCTATAATACCAATACAAAGGAGGTATTAGAATGAAAAAGTTTTTATTTGTGGCCATTGCGCTGTTGTTAATGTTGGTAGGTTGTTCTAACCAGCAGCAGTCCTCAAAGTATATTATTGTGACGGATACTGCATTTCCACCATTTGAGTTTACAGATGCAGACAACAACTTTGTCGGTATTGATGTTGATCTCATTCACGCTATTTCAGAAAAAGAAGGGTTTGAGATTGAATTACAATCCGTTGGATTCTCCGCAGCCTTGACTGCATTAGAAACTGGCGCAGCCGATGGTCTGATTGCTGGGATGAGTATCACAGATGAGAGAAAAGAAAAATATGATTTCTCAGATGCTTATTTTGAAGTATATGTAACCATGGGGGTTAAGGCTGATTCTGATATCCAGGGTCTTGAAGACTTACGTGGAAAAAACGTTGCGATTAAAGAAGGTACAACCAGTGCTGCTTATGCAGAAAGTGTTAAAGATGAATATGGATTTACCGTTTCATACTTTGATCAATCACCTGTCATGTACCAAGATGTTGTATTGGGTAACTCTGCTGCAGCATTTGAAGATGAGCCAATCTTAGACTATAACATTAAGTTTGGTGATGTTGCCTTACGTAAAGTGGATTCTGTAAGAACAAATCCAACACCTTATGGCTTTGCGGTATTAAAGGGTAAAAATGAAGATTTACTCAGCAAGTTTAATGATGGATTAAAAGCGCTTAAAGAAGATGGAACTTTCGATAAAATTGTAGAAACATACGGAAGATAGGCGTTATTCATGAATATTATTAAAATATTTTTAGATAACAACCAAGTCCTTCTTGAAGCTTTGTTGAATACTTTAAAAATGACTGTAGTGTCGCTATTATTTGCGACACTCATTGGTCTGTTAATCAGTCTTTTGTCACTTTCTAAATTTAAAATCTTTAGACTTTTAGCACGTATTTATGTAGACATCTTTAGGGGTGTCCCCATGATTGTGTTGATAATGTTTGTATACTTTGGTTTGCCTCAAGGGCTTCAAAGTATTGGGTTTGTGAATTTTAGATTTAAAGTCTTTACAGCAGGTGCCTTAGCACTTTCACTTAATGCTGGTGCATATATGGCGGAAATTATCCGAGGTGGTATTTTAGCTGTTGATAAAGGGCAAACAGAAGCTGCGATGAGTTTGGGTTTAGAAGGCCCTATGGCAATGAAAGAAGTTATTTTGCCACAAGCCTTTAAGATCATGATGCCATCTATCATTAACCAATTTATTATAACTTTAAAAGATACATCTTTAATTTCTGTCATTAGTTTTGCGGAAATTGTAAGAACGGGACAAATTATTATTGCCAGAAGTGCTGCTTATACACTTCAAGTTTGGACTGTTATTGGGATGTTGTATTTAGTGATGATTATTCCGCTTTCCTATCTGGGACGTTATGTAGAGAAGAAGGTGAGCCATGGATAAGATTATTGAAATTAAAAATCTAGAAAAGTACTTTGGAAAAAATAAAGTTTTAAAATCGGTTGATTTGTCAATTGAAGAAAACGAAGTGGTTTGTATTATTGGTCCTTCAGGTAGTGGTAAAAGTACATTATTAAGATGTATTAACCGTCTTGAAGAGCCAACTTCAGGCACCATTTCTTTTGAAGGACAAGTCATGTCAAATAATAAAAAGGAACTTGCAAAACATCGCAAGAAAATTGGGATGGTATTCCAACACTTTAACTTATTTCCACACTTAACTGTGTTAGAAAACATTACACTTGCGCCTGTGAAACTCAAATTAGAAGATGAAAAGAGCGCAAATGAAAATGCGCGCAGACTTTTAAACGAAGTTGGGATTGAAGGAAAAGAAAATGCTTATCCTGCAACCTTGTCAGGCGGTCAAAAACAAAGGGTAGCCATTGCGAGAAGCTTGGCGATGAAACCTGATGTCATGCTATTTGATGAACCAACATCTGCCTTAGATCCAGAGATGGTTAAAGGGGTCTTGAATGTTATGAAGAATTTAGCAAAACAAGGAAAGACCATGGTCATTGTGACCCATGAAATGAATTTTGCGAAGGATGTGGCAGATCGTATTGTCTTTATGGATGATGGTCAAATTATTGAACAAGGCACACCTTTAGAGATTTTAGAAAATCCAAAAGAACAAAGAACACGGCTATTTTTAGATCAAATATTATAAGAGCATCTTTAAAAAGATGTTCTTTTTTATGCATTTGCCCACAAAATTATTTGTTTTACGATATAATATAACTTAGATGAAAACGTTTGGAGGATATTATGAAAACAGTAATCATTTATGCACATCCATGGGATGGCAGCTTTAATCACCATATTTTAACAACAACCATTGAAAAATTAGAAGCAAAGGGAGATTTAGTCGATGTTATTGACTTAAACAAAGACGAATTTGATCCGGTCATGCATCCAGCTGACTTACGTGTCTTTGCGAAAGGTGAATATCATGATGCAAAAGCGGAAGATTATACAAAACGTCTTCAAGTGGCAGATCGTGCCATCTTTATTTTCCCGATTTGGTGGTATGGCATGCCAGCCATCTTAAAAGGATTCTTTGATAAAGTCATGTTAAAAGGCACAACTTATGTTGAAGATGAAGATCATAACTTAAGAGGTGTCTTAGACATTAAAGAATCAGCTGTACTGACAACAGGAAATATCAGTAAAGAAATCTTCTCATATGTGGGGGACCCCATTCATAACACCATGATTGAAGGGATCTTCAAAATGGTTGGGATTGAAAATACAACTTGGTTACACTGTAAAACAGTACACCTTGAGGAATCACGTATTGAATTCCTTGAAGAATTAAACACTTATTTAGAAAAATAAATTTGAAGAAGATTTGAGGTAAAACTCAAATCTTTTTTTATCCATTTATCGATTGTTCATAAGCGATAAAAGTCTATTATTATGTTATAATAAAAGAAATTTTAGGAGGACTGAAAGTATGTTACACATTGCTGTCGTTGGTGCCACCGGTATGGTGGGCGAAAAAATTAGAGAAGTGCTTGATGAGCGCTTTGATCATATTGACGCTTTAACCTTTTTAGCATCGAAAAGATCTGCTGGAAAGACCCTTAGATTTAAAGATAAAGATTATATTATAGAAGAGCTTACAGAAGATGCATTTAAAAATAAAGGAATCCAGTATGCCCTTTTTGCGGCAGGCGGTAGTATTTCAGAGAAATATATCCCGATTGCAATTGAAGAAGGGATCACCGTTGTTGATAACAGTTCCTTTTTTAGAATGCATGATGATGTGCCTTTGATTGTGCCTGAGGTTAATGAACATGATTTGGATGTTGATAAAAAACTGATCGCAAATCCAAACTGTTCAACCATTCAAAGTATGCTACCCCTCGAAGTTGTTCATGAACTCTTTGGTTTAAAACGTGTTGTTTACACAACCTATCAAGCAGTATCAGGTGCAGGTGTTGGGGGTGTTTCTGATTTAAAAAATAAAGAAACAAAACAGTTTGCGCGCCCCATCCACAACAACGTCTTACCTCAAATCGATGTATTTGATGAAGATGGGTATACAAAAGAAGAATTAAAAATGATTGATGAAACACGTAAGATTTTAAATCTTCCTGATTTAAAGGTAACCGCAACAGCTGTGCGTGTTCCTGTAGAGAATGGTCATTCCATCGCAATGAATATTGAATGTGAAAGACCTGTTGATTTAGATTTATTAAATAAAACACTCAAAGCATCCCCTGGCATTGTCGTGGTTGATTTACCCGATTATCCAATTGCTGAAGATGCAAGTGGTACAGATGATGTGTATGTTGGACGTATTCGCTTAGACAGATCCATTGAGAACGGTTTAAACCTATGGTGTGTTGCAGATAATATTCGTAAGGGTGCTGCGACCAACACAGTTCAAATCTTAGAATCAATGATTAAAAAGCGTGTCTAAGATGCAAAAGCAAAAGGAAAAGTTTGGCTTATTCACAACAGTTTCTATGATATCGGGAATTGTTATTGGTTCAGGCATATTTTTTAAAACTGATGATATCTTATTGGCAACTGGTGGCTCTGTGATGCTGGGTGTCGTATTATGGATTCTTTCCGCTTTTGGGATTATCTTTGGTGGTTTAACAGTTTCACTGTATGCTAAAAAAGAATCAAAGGTTGGGGGACTCATTACTTATAGTGAAATGGCTTGGGGCAGTAGATGGGGATATATCGCAGGTTGGTTTCAAACGGCGTTTTACTATCCTGCCATTACAGCAATCTTATCATTTGTGGCTTCAGTTTATTTGGGGTTATTATTTGGTATCACAAGTCCAAAAGACCCTCGTATATGGATGATGACCTTATCTATTTTGATACTTTTATTCTTATTTAATATGTTTGCGACAAGATGGGCTGGAAAGTTTCAAAACGCAACCCTTGTGATTAAGGTCGGAGCAATTGCGGTCTTAAGTATGATTGGTATATTCTTAGGAAAAGTCGCAAACTTAAGTCCAAGCAATTATATTAATTCTTCAACTGGATTATTTCATGGGTTGATTGCCTGTGCCTTCTCATTTGATGGTTGGTTTGTGGCCCCATCAATTGCACATGAAATCAAAGATCCAAAGAAAAACTTATCACGTGCGCTAATTTTAGCACCACTGTTAATCTTATTTGTATATTTACTTTACTTTGTTGGGATTAATGCCATCTTAGGACCAGATAAAATCATTGAACTGGGTGATGCCTCTGTTGGATACATTGTGAGTGATTTACTGGGACCTATTGGGGTGAGTTTGGTCTATGCATTTGTGTTTATCTCAATTCTTGGAACCATCAATGGATTGATTCTTGGATATATTCGTTTACCATATGCCTTAGCGGTAAGAAAAGAATTCTATCAACATGAGAGAATTTCGAAGATTCATCCTAGATTTGAAGTATCCATGCTGTCTAGTTTAATTGCGTTGGGTTTTACTTTAGTTTGGGTGTTCTTACACTTCTTAAGTGTCTTTGAAGTTCAAATGCCATTCTTTAAATTCTCTGCACTTGAAATTGATAGTTTACCCATTGTCTTGATGTATTTATTCTATATTTCTTTATTTATTAGAGTGATTATGGATTTCATTAAATCAGGAGCGTATGGACCTTGGTATGGGATTATCTTTCCAAGTCTTGCGATATGGGGATCAAGTTTGGTTGTACTGGGTGGATTTAGTAATCCAAACAGCTTTATATATTTACTTATTTCACTCTTTGGGATTGTACTGGGTTTATGGCTTAAACCTCAAGAAACACAAAAAAAGGAAGCAATATAATTTGCTTCCTTTTTGGTTTTCTTATCGGTTGTAGAATTCAACAACGAGTGCTTCAGTAATTTCTTGGTTTAATTCTGAACGTTCTGGTAAACGTACAAATTCACCTTTTTTAGCATCTTTGTCAAATGTAACATAGTCTACGTGACCGACACTTGCTTCTAATGCATCTTTAACTGATTCTAAGTTACGTGATCTTTCACGTAATTCAATTGTTTGTCCTGGTTTTACCGTGAATGATGGAATATCAACTTTTTTACCATCAACTAAGATATGACCGTGGTTAACAAGTTGTCTTGCACCACGACGTGTACGTGCTAAATTCATACGGTATACGACGTTATCAAGTCTTGCTTCTAGTAAGTTTAAGAAGTTTTCACCTGTAACTCCGTCCATTTTAACTGCACGCTTGTATGTGTTGTAGAATTGTTTTTCTGTCACTCCATACATATAACGAATACGTTGTTTCTCACGCAATTGTAATCCGTAGTTACTTAACTTTGGACGACGTGCGTTTCCATGTTGCCCTGGTGGATAATTACGACGTTTTAGTTCTTCACCAGTTTCTAAAACTGAAAAGCTGAGACGACGTGACTTTTTCCAAACGGGTCCTTTAATTCTTGCCATACTGACCTCCTATATGCGTGTCATAGACAAGGTTGTAAATTATCACAAGTTGAGTTTGATTTAATTTTTTTCCCACTTACAGCAAGGGTACTCTTAAATTCTGCCGCGAATCAAACTATGGCTTACAACTTTACATGCTGCTATGCATAACGCCTTAATAGTCTATGATACTTGAATCCAAATGTCAATCAAAACCGCTTGAAAAGCCTTGATTTTCATTATTACGTTCTAAATATAATCATTAATCGATGAATCTTGCTTGAATCACCCCTTAGGATGAGATGGGAAAAGTTGTGCCATGCTACAATTTTCTTAGAAGAAAGAGGTGGCTTTCAAATGAGAAAATTAATCAGATTTTTATAATATTAGTCTTATTAATTATGTCTGGATGTGAAGGAAAAACAAATAAAAAACTTGAAGCAAAAGCTGATTTTGGCTTAGATCAAGATATATCAAAACTGAGCATTTGTAGTGTTGAAGAAGAACCCGTTGATTCAGAGGTTGAAATCTTTGCGTATGAGTTTACTTTTGATGATGAAATCATTGCACCTTTAGCACTGACACTGCCCTATGATGCTTATCGCCATGATATGACCACAACCACAGCGAACCTGGATGCAATGAAGAAGGTACTCAGTCTATCACTCAACTTCGCAATTGATGCCATACAATTTGCCTTTATTGGTGTCAATGCGATCAATATGGCACTTGAAGAAGTTTTAACCTTTGCGATAGACACAAAATATGAATCCACTAAGGCAATGTATGATGCCTATTATGCACGAAGTGAAAACAAACGATCAGCCGTGATGTGGTACATAAAATTCCAACAAATTTATAAAAACAATCGTAATGACGCAAAACTTGTGGGTGATTTAATTGAAAAAGAAATAGATAACTATGTGAATGAATACTGGAAAGTTGCAGAATCAGATTGGGCTTCTTGGACTGATGCTTATGATGAAAATGGATCACTTACGAAATATCCATGCCCATCTAAAAGAGATCGAGACAAAATTTCAGCCAATCATAAAAAAGAAGTCATGTCTTATGTCACAAGTGTGCTCAATGTTTTAAGTCGACAAGTATACTTTGATCTTATGGATATGTAGCGCAATGTTTTAATTGAATATGCTAAAGAAATGAATACTATTTTTACAATCAATATTTAAGAAAAACCCAATCAAAAAGGAGAATATGAGTGGGCTAACAGTTATGTGATGTTAAGTCCACTTCCTGAAGGTTATGATCTTAAAAATTGGATCATTAAACTTAACGATAAATCTGAAGGTGTTTTAAAGTTTACACTGCTTGCTCATAACAACGCAGGATACCCCATGAAAATCAGCCTTTTCAAAACAAAAGAAAATTATGAAAATGATAAAGTGGATCGATCGAATACGAGGAAAACCATAAAAAGTACAAACCTTAACTTAACCTTACGTTCTGAAGAAAATATTGATTACTCTGGCACTTATAAAGGCAGTATGTATGTAACACAGTCGCAAAAGAAATATCCAGTGACCGCCATTGTCACATTTAAAAATGAGTTTTAGGATGGTGCCATGTACAAAATCGAAGCACGCAATGATGAAACAGGCTCAACTTATATTAAAGGCGAATATTTTGTGAGAAATACTGGCGTCGCGAATATTGCGGGCGCGAGCTTTAAGTATTCAGGTGATGGACGCAGTTTCCAAGCTGATATGTTTGATAGCCAAGACAAATTCTGGGGCAATTTAGATGGATCAGGTTAAATAATTCCCAAGAGTTCAAGCTCACATCAAGCTTGAACTTTTTTGTTGTGTTTTATGACATTGAGCTTATAGAATTAATAAGATAAAACGTTCACTAAAATTGTTAAAATATGATACAATAAATACAATATGAGGTGATATGGGTGAGTATGCAAGAAATCATTGAATTTGTTAAGAAACCGCCATTTTTAATTGGAATTGGTATTTTTATATTATTAATCATGGTAGTTTTATTTTATCGTGCCTTTAGAAAGAAACAACTTACAAAACGCGTCGAAGATTATGAGATTTTATATAACGCATGCATTAGTGTGCCAATTTCATTTAAATTAAATAAAGCTGCGAACATTGCGAAGATGAATCCCGTCATTGATGAAGAACTTCAAAATGTTAAAAATCAATATTTAGATTTAGAGAAAAGACATGAAGAAATTGCGATTGTTTTAGAAGATATTGAAGATGCTTTATCATTTGGAAAACTTAAAATTGCGACATCTTCAGTTTATGATTTGGAAGATCTTGTAAGAGACACTGAAGAAATTACACATTCTTTAGATGCACAACTTGATAAGATGCTAGAAGAAGAAGTCACACAGCGAGAAGAAATCACAGAACTCAAAGATATCTTTAGAGGTGATAAAACACGTCTTGTGAATCAAATGAATCGATATGGTCAAAGTTATGAGAACTTAGAAAGTATTTCAAAATCAATTGAAGATAAGTTTTCTGAGTTTGAAGAGTGGATGTTTGCGAATGATTATGAAAAAGCAAAAGCTTTAAGTCAAGACATCAAAAGTGATTTGGAAGACTTTGCGAATAAGCTAGATACAGTTCCAAAACTTTATACACTTGCGAAAGGTGAAATCCCTGAACATTTGGATTATCTTTCAAAAGCATACCAAGAAGCACGCAATCAAGGTGTATACCTAGCGCACATGGATGTCCCTAAATCAATCATCTTTGTGAGTGACAAAGTAAAAGAAAACCTCAAACATATCAGTGCTCTAGAATTAGACAGTGCTCAAGATAGTCTCAATACATCCATTGAGGCGCTCGTTGCGATGCAAGAAGCGATTGATAAAGAAGTCTCTGCCCATTATGAAATGCAAGACAAGATGAAATCAAGCTTTACAATCTTAGATGATTATCTTGAAGATGTTGAAGAGGCAAGTGCTTCAAAAGAGAAAGTTGCCTTAAGATTTAACTTTGAAAGATATGAAAATCAAATAGATGAATACCTTCAAATGGCGCATGACTTAAATGAAAAACGCGGTGTCATTTTAGAAATCTTTGAAGAAAATGAAACACCTGCCACAAAACAGGTCAATGTGATGAATGAGCTGATCGAAGAATTAGACTTAAGCACCAAATCATTTTACACTTTAAGTGAAAAAGTAAAACAAGCCAATGCGGATGAGATTCGCGCAAAAGATCAACTGCGTAAACTATACTTAATTATCAATGATGTTGAAGTGCGCATTAAGAAACGTTCTTTACCCAGTATTTCAGAAAAATATGTGCATGATCTTGAAAGATCACGCGCTTATGTTCATCAAATTAATAACTTGCTCAATGAAGATGTTTTAGATGTCAGTACTTTAAATGGGACTGTATCTGAAGCCATTGATTATATTTACCAACTACATAATAATGTTAATAATTTAGTGGGTGTGGTGGATATGTGTGAAAACTCCATCGTTTATGCGAATAAGTATCGTGCTTATGTGCCTGATATTGAATCAGAACTCACCAAAGCAGAACTTGCTTTCAATAATGGTGAATATACACAAAGTCTTACCATGATTATAGAAGCAATTGAACGCTTTAAACCCAACACATCTTATGAGGAGATGATTAAAAATAATGCAAGAAGTGCACGCTAAAAGCGTATATTTAGACAGTGCCAGTACCACGAAGATTCATGATGAAATCATTCGTGATGTGCACACATTAATGAAAGAATATTACGGAAACGCTGATTCATTACATAAAATGGGTCAGCGTGTTTCAAGTTTATTGAGACAATCACGAGAAGCCATTGCGAAGATGTTACAAGTATTACCCCATGAAGTGATCTTTACATCAGGGGGCAGTGAATCCAATGCATCTGCCATCAAAGGGATTTGTTTTTCAGATATGTCACGAAAACATATCATCACATCAAATATTGAACATGCCTCTGTTAATGAAACTTTAAATCAATTAGAACGTCTTTTTGGTTATGAAGTAACGCGCTTAAAGGTCAATGAAGCAGGAATTGTGCCATTACAACAGTTGAAAGAATCACTTAGAAATGATACAGTCCTAGTGACTTTCATGTCTGTGAATAACGAAATTGGGAGTATTTTTCCCATTTCTGATTATGCACAAATGATCAAGAAATATTCAAATGCCTATTTTCATGTGGATGGTGTTCAAGGATTTTCTAAAACAGATTTATCTTTGAAACAAGTGGATAGTTATGCGATTTCAGCTCATAAACTGGGTGGGGTTAAGGGAAGTGGTCTTTTAATTAAAAAGTCTAATGTTCCTTTTGAACCACTGATTCCAGCGGGCCAACAAGAATTTGGATTACGCGGTGGAACCGTCGATTCAATTTCAGCCATTGTCTTTGCGAAAACAATGCGTTTGGCTTTAGAAGACCATCAAAAAAATGAGGTAAAAATCAAAAGACTCAACCAAAAGTTATGGGATGCTTTTGAAGGGGTTGAAGGCATCATCATCAATTCACCTAAAAATGGGACACCTTATATTTTTAATGTGTCCATTGAAAATGTAGGATCAGAAATCATGATGAATGCACTAAATTTAGCGGATATTTATGTCAGTGCCAAAAGTACCTGTCATTCTGAATCAAATCAGCCATCACACGTACTTAAAGCCATTGGGCGCACAAACACACAAGCTTTAAGCAGCATCCGCTTAAGCTTATCTTCTGAAATCACAGAGGAAGACATTGAAAGTGTTATTAAAGTAATATTGGAGACGAAAGATTATGTACAACATTGATTTTATATTATGCCGTTATGGAGAACTTTCCACTAAAGGTAAGAATAGAAATGAATTCACAAATAAATTAGTTCAAAATGTGAAATCACAATTAAGAAAATTTGAAAATTTAACCTATGAAAAACAATATGACCGCTTGTTTATTCACTTAAATGGTGAAGATGGACATGCCGTCAGTGATGAACTACAACATGTATTTGGTTTATCTTCTTTTTCTTTAGCGATTAAAGTAGAAAAAGATATTGATGTGATTGCTGAAGCTGTTTTAGAAAATATTAAAAATCAAAAAGGTGACACCTTTAAAATTATTTCAAAAAGACATGATAAAAGCTTTGAACATATTTCAGATACGATTAACCGCCATGTTGCAGGTGAAGTCTTAAGAAATACAGATCTTAAAGTAGATGTAAGAAA
>CAYSBB010000025.1:0-14221 GCA_964429205.1 uncultured Erysipelothrix sp. | reverse complement strand
CAATCAGCACTACAAAAACTTTTTGATGACATTGGTCCTCGTTATGCAGATCGTAACGGTGGTTACACAAGTGTAATCAAAACAGAACAACGTCGTGGAGACGGTGCCAAAATGGCATACATTGAGTTTGTATAATCATTAAACTAAAGACAATAGGGCCTTAAAATCCTATTGTTTTTCTTTACCCAAATTGAAATGTGAAATAATGATAAACTTTGGACACATTCTTATCGAAATTCTTCTACTTTGAACATAGATATGGTAAGATTGGTATAAGAAAGTGAGGTACAATATGAAAAAATTTATTCCTTTAGCAGTATTGGCAAGTGCTGCAGGAGCTGCATATGTATATTTGAAAAATAATCAAAGAGTGGTTGATAAAACATTAGACGAACTTGACAAGCTCACTGAATCAGCAGAAGATACAATCGCTGATCTTGCTGAAGAACTCAATGGTGAAAACCAAGAAGATTAAGTAAAAAGAGTCAAAGACTCTTTTTTCTTCGATTTATGATATAATAACTTGGATGAAAAGAGGCTCATATGAAACAAGAACTCACACAAAGACTTATAAAATATGTAAAAATAAACACACGCTCAAACCCTTATTCTGATACCATTCCATCCAGTGAAAATCAGTTTGATCTCGCAAATATTCTACTTGAAGAATGTAGAGAAATGGGACTCAAAGATGTATCTATGGATAAGCATGGTATCGTTATGGCAACACTGCCTTCAAATATCGATAAAAAAGTAGCCACTATTGGCTTTATTGCCCATATGGATACAGCTGACTTCAATTCAGAAAACGTCAGTCCAAGAATTATAGAAAACTATGATGGAAAAGACATACTCTTAAATGAAGACTTAAATATCATTACAGATATTGAAACTTTCCCCAATCTCTTAAAATATAAAGGGGATACTTTAGTCGTAACAGATGGTCTGACACTTCTTGGCGCCGATAATAAAGCCGGTATCAGTAACATCCTCACAGCCATGAACCACTTAATTCAAAATCCAGATATCAAACATGGTGATATCAAGATTGCCTTTACTATTGATGAAGAAATTGGAACCGGTGCAGAATCATTCGATGTTGAAAAATTTAACGCAGACTTTGCGTTTACTGTAGATGGGGCAGGCTATGGCGAAATGGAATATGAAACCTTTAACGCAGCTGCTTCCAAAGTCACTTTCAAAGGGGTCAGTGTGCACCCAGGCAGTGCCAAAGATGCCATGATTAATGCGAATATCTTGGTACATGAATTCATCAGTGCCTTACCACAATATGAAAGGCCAGAACACACAGAAAAATACGAAGGCTTTTACCTCGTCACGGATTCACACGCAACCATTGAAGATGGTTCATTAGAACTTATAATAAGAGATCACGATAAAACACTGTTTGAAGCTAAAAAAGCATATCTTGATCACATAGTAAAAGAGATGAATCAAAAATACAACCAAACGGTTGTCACCATAGAAACCAAAGATTCCTACTACAACATGGAAGAAATCTTAAAAGACCACATGGAAATTATTGACTTGGCTAAAAAGGCGATTGAAAAAGTAGGCCTGACACCCATTGTTGAACCTGTTCGCGGTGGGACAGATGGCTCACGCTTATCTTTTATGGGATTACCTACACCCAACCTCTTTACAGGCTCTGATAACTTCCACGGTAAGCATGAATTCGCAAGTATTGATGCCATGCAAAAATCAACAGAAACAATTCTTGAAATAATAAAACTCAATACACAAATGATGGAGTGATAACTTGAAACAAATAGAAATTAAAAACTTAACCTTTTCCTATGATGGCACAAATAACGTCTTAAAAGACGTTTCTTTAGACATCCATAAAGGAGACTACATTTCCATCATTGGACATAACGGGAGTGGTAAAAGTACCCTTGCTAAACTGATTGTAGGACTGATGAAAGCTGATGCAGGGGATATCATCATTGAAGATGAAGCTCTCACGGAAGAAAATGTTTATGACATGCGCGAGAAACTTGCGATTGTCTTTCAAAATCCTGACAACCAGTTTATTGGTTCAACCGTAAGAGATGATATCGCCTTTGGTTTAGAGAACAGACGCGTTGATCCAAGTGAAATGAATGATATTATAGAAAACTACGCAAAACGCGTACGTATGGAAGATTACTTAAATCATGAACCCACCAAACTCAGTGGTGGCCAGAAACAACGTGTTGCGATTGCGGGTGTTTTAAGTATGCATCCCAGTGTTCTTATTTTAGATGAAGCCACTTCAATGCTTGATCCAAAAGGAAGAAAAGAAGTCAATGAACTTGTCCATGAACTTCACGAAACACAAAAAATGACCATCCTATCGATTACCCATGATATTGAAGAGGTCACACTCAGTGATTATGTGGTGGTTATGAATCAAGGAGAAGTCTTTATGGAAGGAAAACCAGAAGACATCCTTGTGAATATCGATGCGCTTCAAGAGATTGGGCTTGATATTCCTTTTGATGTGAAATTTTATTTAAAAATGAAAGAAAAGGGTATCGACCTCAAGACACCCTTTAATGAAGAAGGGATGGTAGAAACATTATGGCAATTAAGCTCGAAAAAATAGGCTATACCTATGCACCCAATTCACCCTTCTCCTATACCGCTTTAAAAGATATCAACACAAACATACCTGAAGGTAAGATTACAGCGATTGTGGGAGCCACAGGAAGTGGTAAAAGTACGATGGTTCAACACTTCAATGGACTTTTAACACCCACTGAAGGAACCATCACAATTTATGATCACATCATCAAAGCTGATGAAAAACCAAAAGGCCTTAAAAAACTCAGACAAAAAGTAGGACTTGTATTTCAGTTTCCTGAAATGCAACTCTTTGATGATACCATCTATAAAGATGTCAGTTTTGGACCCAAAAACTTTGGGATGAGAGAACCTGAGATTAAAGCACTTGTTGAGGAGGCTTTAAGGCTTGTAGGGATTGAAAGAGAACTTTGGGATAGATCGCCTCTTAACTTATCAGGGGGTCAAAAAAGAAGGGTTGCGATTGCAGGAGTCCTTGCGACCAATCCGGACTTAATTGTTTTAGATGAGCCTACTGCCGGACTTGATCCACAAGGATCCAAACAAATGATGGCGCTTTTCCAAAATCTTAATAAAGAACATGATAAGACCATTGTGATGGTAACCCATGATATGGAACATGTTTTAGATTACTGTGAACATGTGATTGTTTTAGATCATGGTGAGATTATCTTTGAAGGAAATACAAAATCATTCTTTGAAGCATCTGATCTTTTAGATTCACTTGATATTGTAAAACCCTTAATTTTACGACTGAATGATACACTGAGAAGAAAAGGCTTTAAGCTCCCAGTCACAACAGATTTGGATACGTTAACTGATCTTCTTGCTAAGGAGGTCCAAAAATGAAAAACATTGCTTTAGGACGTTACTTACCCTTAGATTCATTTATTCATAAATTAGACCCACGTATGAAGATCATGTCAATGATTTTCTTTATGGTTGCGGTGTTCTTAGTGGGTGGCAATAATCCATTTCTTGCATATGGTATTTTATTTGCGGTACTGATTGTCGCAATTTTAGCCGCAAAGCTTACCGTATCTTATGTAATCAAAGCCATGAAACCGATGATGTTTATGATTATCTTCTTAAGTATTATTAATATCTTTGCGTATAAAACAGGGAACGTGATTGTTTCAATTGGTAACTTTAAAATTTATAGTGATGCGATTTTTAATACACTTTTTATCATCTTCAGACTCATGATGATGATTATGATCACAACACTCCTTACTGCTACAACAGCCCCCCTTGATTTAACACTGGGGATTGAAGATTTACTGAGTCCCTTTAAAAAGATAGGGGTCCCATCTCATGAAATTGCGATGATGATTTCAATTGCTTTAAGATTTATTCCAACACTCATTGAAGATACACAACGTATTATGGATGCACAAGCCTCTCGCGGTGTGGACTTTCAAGAAGGAAAACTTAAAGAGAAAGTTGTGGGGATTGTATCCCTTATTATTCCACTTTTTGTTTCCGCCTATCATCGTGCAGAAGACTTAGCGGACGCGATGGAAGCCCGTGGATATTCCCCGGGAAAAGAAAGAACAAGATACAAACAGTTAAAGGTTAGATTTAACGATATTCTTGTCTTGTCTTTCAGTATTGCCCTTTGTTTTATCGTATTTTATGTGGGTAGAGTGCTTGTAATATGAGATATAAGGTGACACTTCAATATGATGGTTCGCTTTATCATGGGTGGCAAATTCAACCCAACGCAAACACAGTTCAAAAAGAAGTATTAAGAGCCTTAGCCATCATCAATAAAAAACCAGTGGACATTCATGCATCAGGAAGAACTGATACCCATGTCCATGCATTAAACCAAGTTTTTCACTTTGATTCTGATTTGGATTTAGAAAGTGATATCTGGACGCGTGCCCTCAATGGACAACTGCCAGATGACATTCGCATTAAAAGTGTAAAGAAAGTAGAAGACGACTTTCATGCACGTTATGGTGCAACGTCTAAAACCTACCACTATAAATTGAACATGGGAGATTATGATGTCTTTGATGCCCGTTATGTGTATCAGTACAATGAACCTTTAGACATAAATAAACTCAAAGAAGCAGCGCAAATCTTTGTGGGTGTGCATGATTTTACATCCTTTAATGCCACACCAAATGATGTTGTGCTTGATCAAAAACGCGAAATTTTCACTTTCGAAGTGGATTTGGATAAAGATATCATCACCTTTAAAATTGAAGGCAGTGGCTTTCTAAGACACATGGTTCGCATGCTCGTAGCGAGCTGTATCTGGGTAACAACAGGTAGGATATCATTAAAAACACTGTCTGATGCGCTTGAAAATCCCGATAAAGAAAAGATAAAAGCCAATGTCCCAGGATGTGGATTATATTTAATTAACGTAAATTATGACTCATGAAAATTCATGAGTTTTTTTATTTTTCGTATTGTACTGACAAAAAAATAATATATATTTATTTTTGAAAAAAAAGTAAATACCAGTGTAAAGACTCAACACTTCATACTGATGAGTTAAATAATGAATATGTTTAATCACCTAAAGGGGGGATACCATGAAGCATATAAAGAAATTAAACGCATTTATCTTAGCACTTGTACTGGTGTTTTCACCACTCACAGCGAGGCGATATATCGTAGAAGCGCAAAGAAGTACAGAAACAGAAAACACATTTAAAAGTGATGGTCATGAATATACAGCGCAGTATATACTTTCTAAGTATAGCGCCCTTACGTTTGGTGATGTTGCGGTCAATCAATTGGTTGGATCAGGTATCATTAATGGTGATTTCTATCCCGATTTAGATCAAAATATTCAAAATCTTTTCGAGAGTAATATTACCAATGTTATAAATAAGAATGATAAATTTGTTGCATCCATACGTTGGCATTATAATTTACTAAGTGATTATAAAAATAAAAATCTGTATGTAAAAGGTTATTTTAAAGCTTTGGGTTATTTTAATATTGAGGCTGATCATTATTTTGGGAAAAGTAATCATAAAGAATGAAACCCTAGTAATAATCCATCAAAATTCTTTATCAATTCAAATCTTTTTAATTATGATAATAATTTTGGTGTATACAAAACTGATGATTATATAGACATTGATAAAGCATATAATGCGTTGAATCAAGAATCATATTCTTTATTCAATCATTTTAAGAATCGTGTATTAAATGCAGGAAATATAGAAACAGCCACCTTCCTAGATAAAGAAGTGAAGATTATTAATGTACGACCTGGTGAACGTGTCATGGCTGATTTATTTTTTGATCAAGATTTAATCGTGATTAATTATGAGAAAAGCGGTGCCTTTGAAGCTTTTAACTTGCTTTATGCTATTGATGAATTGAAATCATACAATGATATTATAGGATGGCATATTGGAAATCCAAATGCAGAAGGTAAAGCATATTTAAATATTTTTCATAATATGCCTTATGCAACTCATGTCTATCATCCTAATGGCGCCGATCATACAAATTCAACCATAGCAATTGGACATTTCTTAGGACCTGATACCGTCTTTTATGATGCACATGAAAATCTTGAAGGATCGAGAATTGCTAAAGCAATCTATTCTCAAGCTGAAATGCATTTGTGGCGCTTTGATGCAAATTTATTAGAAAATGAAGACATCTGTAACTGGCATCAAAACATGGCATGATAAAGAGATCAAGGGTTATGATGTTGTGAATACATATCAAATACCAAAACTAGAAGTACCTAAAGAAGATGATATATTGATTCATGAAAATGGAAAGACACTTGATGAAGTGACTTAAAGTAAAGCAGTACATCAAGAATTCAGTTCAGAGAAATTACCTTTAACAAGAAGTGTCAATATCTTCATGATCTTAGGCACATCATTTAATGGAATATCTGGCATCTTATATTTTATAAGAAAGCAAGTTGAATAATATTCATTAAAGGCGTACGCACAGTACGTCTTTTTTGGTGTGTAGTGTATAATGAAACATAGGGTGATAAACATATGAAGATATTTCACATTGCGGATTTACATTTAGGAAAACGCGTTAATGAAGTTTCAATGATCGATGAACAATCGTATATACTAGATGAAATTGTTCAGTACATCGATAAAGAAAAACCAAAAGCACTGATCATAGCTGGCGATATTTATGATCGTGCCATTCCCAGTGCAGAATCGGTCAAACTTTTTGACATGTTTTTAAATAATATTAACAAGCTTGATTTAAAGGTATACATCATTACAGGAAACCACGATTCAAAAGAGCGCTTATCTTTTGCGTCTTCAATTCTCAAAAACCAAGGATTTTATATTGAATCAGACTATAAACAAGAAGTATTCATGGACCAAATAGAAGATGTAAATCTTTATATGATTCCATTTATAAAACCACAAGATGTAAGACCTTATTATGAAGATGAAACCATTGAAACTTACCAAGAAGCTTTTGAAAAAGTAATGAATACAATTGAACTGGATGATGAAAAGTTGAATATTTGTGTTGCGCATCAATTTGTGACACACCAAAACACATCACCAACACTCAGTGATTCAGAAAGCTTAAATATTGGTGGCCTTGATAATATTGATACCTCTTTATTTGAAGGCTTTGATTATGTTGCGCTGGGTCATATTCATAGACCCCAACGCATTGGAAGAGATACCATTCGTTATGCAGGTTCTATTTTAAAGTATTCACAATCTGAAGTGCATCACAAAAAATCAATCACGGTACTTGATATAGAAGAGAAAAATATCAAGATATCAACCTTGCCTTTAATTCCTGAAAAAGACATGGTTCACTATGAAGGATACTTAGAAGAAATCCTTCAAGGTGAATATGATAATTTAGAGGACTATGTTTATATCACACTACTAGATGAAGATGAAATGGTAGATGCACTGGGAAGACTTCGAAAAAAGTTTCCCAATTTACTCAACATTGGCTTTAAAAATCAAAGAGTGGCTTTTGATAATACAGAAAGTCTTTCTTATGAAGCATTGGATAAAATGAATCCCTTAGATCTCTTTGATACATTCTATGAAAAACAAAACAACAAGCCTTTAACAGATACGCAAAAAGAACAAGTTAAAATATTGATGGAGGCACTAGATGAGACCCATTAAATTATCATTGCAGGCTTTTGGACCTTATAAAAACCTGACAGAAATAGATTTCGAAAGCTTTGGAAACCAAGGCCTTTTCCTTTTGACAGGAGATACAGGGTCTGGTAAAACGATGATCTTTGATGCGATTACTTATGCCTTATATGGCCAAAGTAGTGGTAATCAAAGACAAGAAGCAAGTTTCAGATCTCACCTTGTTAATGATGAAACACTTACCTTTGTATCTTTAACCTTTTATCACCGCCAAAATACCTACACTGTCACAAGAACACCCAGTTATCAATACTATAGAAAAAACAAAACAACCCCAACCACAAAAACAGAGAAGTCAGAGCTGTTGATGCCTGATGGTACCATCATTTCAGGGAAGGTTGCGGTCACTCAAAAGATTGTTGAAATTCTTGCCTTAGATCACAACCAATTCAAACAAATCGCACTGATTGGACAAGGTGAATTTCGTGCTTTATTAAACGCAAAAAGCGAAGATCGCAGTAAAATCTTTAGAAAAATCTTCAATACTGAATTCTATGACAAATTTCAAAACAAACTTGCATCACAAAACTCACAAGCTTTTCAAAATTATCGTGATGTTCAAAAGAAAATCGAAACTATCTTTGAAGAAATGGCTACAAAAGATTATCATTCTGAAAACTTAGAGGAAGTTTTTAGTGACTTAAAAACAGAAGAAGCAAGGCTTATAAAAGAGTATGATGATCTTAATCAAACGTATGACACGCTTCAAAAAAATAGAATCAAAGAAAACAAGGTATTAGAAACGCAAAAATTACTCCTTGAAGATTTTGAACACTATGAAAAACTGAACACAAGTATTCAAAATCTACTATCAAAAAAGAAAGAGTTTGAAAACTTAGAAGAACAAATTCAAAGACTCAATATAGCAGAACTCAAACTGAAACCACTATTGATACAATATAAACACAATTTAAAAGACTTTAAAGAAGTGAAAGAGTCTTTAAATAAGATACAAGATGATTTAAATAAAAACAAACTCAAATATCAAGATGCACTTAATGGAAAAGAAAAGCTTTTAAAACAGCTTCCACAAATAGAAAATACACAAAAAGAATATCAGCTTTTAGAAAACTCACTGCCAAAGTATGTAAACTTGGATGATATCATGAAGTTGATTAAGGCAAAAGAAAAAGAATTAGAGAAGGCTCAAGCTGAATTAAGAAAAAATCAAAGTACAATTTCAAAATATGAAACCAAGAAGATTGAACTGGCACAACGTGCCTCATCAATACAAAAAGATGAAGCAAAGCTTGTGGTAGTGACATCAAAATATGATGCTTTAGATAAGTTGAAAAACCTCATCAATAGACGCACGTCTTTAGAAAGATCTTTTAATGAGGCCTCTTTAAACTTACAAACAGTTCAAAAAGTACTTACTGAAAAAAGAGCTCATTTTCAAAACCAAGAACACATCTTCTATATCTCACAAGCAGGGATCTTAGCAGAAAATCTAAAAGACAACGAACCCTGTCCAGTCTGTGGATCAATACATCATCCACATAAAGCCTCTTTACACGAAAGTGTCATTACAAAAGAGAGCTTAGACGAACTCAAATACGAAATTCAAAAACTAGAAGATCAAAGATCAAAAATCAGTGAGTCACATGCTTTATTAAAAGGACAAATCAGTGAAACAGAAGATACCTTAAAAGAGTCACAAATTAAAAGTGATGATGTAGACACTCTATTTGATGAAGTTTCTAAAGAAAAAGAAGCCTTAACAAAACGACTCTTGCAAAATAAAGATGTTGAAGAGAACTTGGAAAATGTCATTGACAAACTCGATGTCTTATATGAAAGTAAAGAGACCCTAACAAACGCAGTTCATAATTTTGAACTAGACATCAAAGCACTTGTGACACAAAAAACGTCGACACAAGAATCCTTAACTTACGATTCATTAGAAGAAGCAAAGAAGCATGCTTCAAGCTTAAAACAAACCATAACAACCTTTAAACAAAAACAAGAAGATAACGAATCAGCTTTGAAAGAAATATCCTCCATTGTGGATGGTTTAAAGGGTCAGGTCCAGGCGTTATCTACAAGACAATCAAATACACACGATGCGCTTGTTGCGTCTAAATCAGCCTTAAACAAGGCGCTTAAGACACACCACTATAAGTCGCAAGAAGAACTTGAGACACTTTTATTATTGGGTGATCAAAAAGATGTTTACCAAAAAGAGATTGATGATTACAAAGCACAAATGATTAAAGAGAAAACAAAACTTTCATCACTTGAAGAAAAACTCAAAAATAAAGAAAAACCAGCATTAAATAATCAAATTGAGAAACTTAAAATATTGGATGCGTCTATTGAGGAAGTGTCTTTAGCGTTAAGAAAGAAATCATTACAGGTTGAGAATCTAAAAACAAGTATCAAAAAGCTCTCTCGTTATGAAAAAGAACTGATAGAAAAAAGAAACATCTATCAAGACATCAATGTCTTATATCAAACTGCCAGTGGTCAGCTCAAACAAAAAGATAAGATTACCTTTGAGTATTATGTTCAAACTGCTTATTTCACAAAGGTCATTGAACAAGCCAATAAAAGACTCAGTGTGATGACTCAAGGACGTTATGCCCTTGTTTTAAGAGATAAAGCAATCAGTCAAGCTTCTAAGTCAGGTCTTGATTTGGATGTGGTGGATTTTCATACCAACAGTAAACGTGAAGTCTCAACCCTTTCAGGAGGGGAATCCTTTAAAGCAGCCCTGGCTTTGGCGTTGGGGATGAGTGATGTCATTCAAATCTTTGCGGGTGGTATTGAAGTTGATATCTTATTTGTGGATGAAGGGTTTGGAAGCTTGGATCAAGAGAGTCTTGATCAAGCCATCGAAGTCTTAATGAAACTCTCATCTGACTCACGTTTAATTGGCATTATCAGTCATGTGAGTGAACTAAAACAACGCATTGACCAAAAGATCATCGTACATAAGGATTTAAATGGGTCTACCATTGAAATTAGACGATAAAAACAATCAATATTATGATAAAATAAAACTACTAAAAATTGAGGTGCACTATGTTTAAAAGACACGATAAATTAGATTATATCCTTATATTTTGTGGCATGCTATTGGTGGGTGCGTTTTTAAGCGATACCCCAAAAGCTATTTTAGATGGCTTCATCAACATCATCCTCTCACCAGATATTCTTCTTACAGACTATATTGAAGTAGGGGGCATGGGTGCAGCACTATTAAATGCTTCAATTATGGGTGTGATCAATGTTTTATTATTAAAACGGTTTAAATCGCAGATTACAGGTCTTAGTTATGCGGCACTTTTAACAGTGATTGGTTTTTCATTTATTGGTAAAAACATTTATAACTTTTGGCCCATTTATATTGGGGGTTATCTATACGCAAAACATCAGAAGATTACCTTTGAATCTATTTTATTACAGTTGATGTTTGCGACAACTCTGTCTCCCATTGTCTCAGAACTCAGCTTTGGATCTCACTTATCGGTGGTGCAGGGCATGCTGTTGGGGATTCTTTTGGGAGTCTTAATTGGATATGTGATTGTCCCAATCTCTAAGACTATCTTTAAAGCCCATGAAGGCTATACTTTATATAATGTGGGTTTGTCAGGTGGCATATTGGGGACAATGCTTTTTTCACTTTTAACATCTTTTAAGTTGATTATTAAAGTCCAAGATATTTTATCCACAGATTATCATCTTTTGATCGCAAGAACGCTCACAATTTTAAGTGTTATTTGTATTCTCTTTGGTTTTTTCTATGATAAAAATAGTTTGAAGAAATATAAAAATTTATTGAAAAGAAGTGGTCAAGCACCCTCTGATTTTTTAAGTGATTATGGTTTAGGTGTTGTGATGCTAAATATGGGTTTGATGGGACTTATCTCAATTGGCTTTGTGTTTTTATCAAAAGGGACCTTTAATGGGCCCATTATTGCGGGAATCTTAACGGTCGTGGGTTTTGCGGCTTATGGGAAACATCCTGTAAATGTTTTACCTGTTTTAGTGGGTATTAGTATTGCGGCATATATAAAAGTATGGGAAGCATCATCAACAGTTGTGATTATTGCAGGACTTTTTGGGACAACTTTAGCCCCCATCAGTGGTGAGTTTGGCTGGCCCTTTGGCATCCTGGCGGGATTTTTACATTTATCTATGGCGATGAATATTGGTGTGGTCCATGGGGGCACAAACCTTTATAACAATGGGTTTGCGGGTGGTATGGTCAGTATCATCTTAGTTTCGATACTCAAAGATCGCATCAAACCAAAAACATTTCATTAAGCACCTGAGGGTGTTTTTTTTATGGCATGAATGCCTCACTTGTGAATTTTAAGGGAATGATTACTTGAAAATGTATAATTCACATGGTTTTATTGTAACAGCTTATAGGTAATGTAACAATTTACATTGCGAAGAGAAAGGATGAATACGAATGAAGAATACCTTTAAGGGCTTACTCATAGCATTGGTTGCTTTATCTTTAGCTGCATGTGGTGCGAAGCCAGATGGTGATAAGGATAAGGCGTCTAATGTGGTAACCTTTGCGAAAAAGAATGACGTCATCTCAATGGATAGCCGTTATGCGACAGATGGGATGTTGTTTGAAATTATTACGGCAACTGTTGAGGGGCTGATGAGTATGGATAAAGATGGAAACATCTTTTATGCACTAGCCGAGTGCCATACAGTCAGTGACGATCAACTCACATGGACCTTTAAATTAAAAGATGCAACTTGGGATAATGGTACCGCTGTTAATGCAGACGATTTTGTGTATGCATGGCAAGCAACCATCACAAGCCCAGATGCTGCGTACGAAGATGCAAATGATTTTCCAAGACTCCATGGCTTCATTAAACCTAAGGAAAAAAGTGTTGGATATCATTGCGCAAGGTCTTGATATCAATAAAGCTTATTCCTGTAAAAAAGAACGTAATGAAAAAGTTTATGAAATTTTAGAGATGGTGGGTTTATCCCGTGAGCGTGCGACGCGTTTTCCACACCAATTCTCAAGGGGACAAAGACAATGTGGTGGGATTGTGCGTGCTTTGATTATGAATCCTGATTTAATCATCGCGGATGAGTCTATTTCTGCATTAGACGTTTCCATTCAAGCAAAAGTTGTCAACCTTATGAAGAAGATTCAAGAAGATACAGGAGTTGCGTATTTATTGCGCATGATCTCAGTATGGTGAAGTATATCTCTGCTCGTATTGGTGTATTACATCTAGGCCACTTAGTAGAAACAGGGACCACAGAAGAAATTTTCTCAAATACGGTTCATCCTTACACAAAATCATTGATTTCAGCCATTCCTTCTCCCAATCCACGTGTTGAAAAGATGCGTGCTTCCATTAAGTATGATGTCAAAGAAGCAGGGATTGATTATTCAAAAGGGACGTTGACAAATATTGGGGGAACACACATGATTTTAGGGACTGATGACGAACTAAAATCATGGTTGAAGTAAGATTACTTTTACTTTTTTAAAAAGCGTGTTATAATCAACGAACAAAGCGCGATTTTGTTTTCTAAAAGATGTGCGAAAACCTTGACTTTTCCACCAAATAGGCATAGAATAACAATTGGCACTTTATGCCAAATAGTAGCCCCGGAAACTACTTTTGGTTTAGGAGGATTAAGATTATGCGTCAAACAACTATGACGAAGCCAGCAGAGGTTGTGCGTCAGTGGCATGTTGTCGATGGTGAAGGACAGACTTTAGGTCGTCTAGCCAGCGAAGTAGCACATGTACTACGTGGAAAGCACAAACCTACATTTACACCTAATGTTGACACAGGTGACTATGTAATTGTTATTAATGCAGATAAAATTGTATACAGTGGTGATCAGGAGTTCAAAAAATACTACTATAATCACTCACAATTCCCAGGTGGACTAAGAACACGTTCAATCAAAGAAATGAAAGAACGTTATACAGTCGAATGGATCGAAAGAGCAATTCACGGTATGTTACCACACACAAAATTAGGAAGAGCACAAAGAAAACATTTATTTGTTTATGAAGGCGATCAGCATCCACATGCAGCGCAACAACCACAAACAATGGTAATTAAGGGATAGGAGGAAAAATATGACACAAAATAATTCAGTTATGTATCAAGGTACAGGACGTCGTAAGACATCAGTAGCTCGTGTATATTTAACTCCAGGAACTGGACAAATCACAATCAACAAACAAGCGATTGATGAGTACTTACCAAGTGAGTTACTCCGTATGACAGTGCGTTCACCATTTGAAGTAACTTCAACAGAAGATACATTCGATGTGAATGTTAATGTACACGGTGGCGGCCTTACAGGTCAAGCAGGAGCAATCCGTCACGGAATTGCAAGAGCACTTAACGAAGCGTCTGAAGATTACAGAGCAGCATTAAAAGCAGCAGGATTCTTAACACGTGATTCACGTGCGAAAGAACGTATGAAACCAGGTCTACGCGGCGCAAGACGTGCACCACAATTCTCAAAACGTTAAT
>CAYSBB010000024.1:0-14242 GCA_964429205.1 uncultured Erysipelothrix sp. | reverse complement strand
TTTTATCAACAACACCAATGCTACCGCCTTGTTGTGCTGATTGTGTGTCATCTGAGTGTTGCATGGCAACTTCTTCAAAGTTTCCGCCGTTTTCTAAAGCTTCTTCAACTTTTTTGATTTTCGCAAGCTCATCTTCAGTTGGATTTTCTTTGTCTTCAATCTTGACTAAGATATGGCTAACAAGTCTTGGTAAGTTTTCTTCAACTTCTTTTTTGAAGACTTCATCATAATTTTCCATGAAAGCATCACTGATTAAACTTTGATACTTCAATTCGTTTTCGTAGTATGTGTTGAGATCGTCGATCCCTTCATATCCCATCGCAACGAGTTCTTTATTCAAGTTATCCAAACCTTTTTGTCCTTCTGATTGTTTGATGTATGTAATGAAGGATTCTGCACGAAACTTAGCATCTGATTTAATATCATCACTTGATTCTAAGTTTGTGAGTAATTCACGTCTAAATACTTGATAAATGGCTGAATCGCCCAGATTTTCATCCAAGTCTTTTTGGAAATCTTCAGCGAAATAGTTGTCTTTGCCAATGGTGAATACGACTTGCTTACCGCCGACTTTTTTTGACTTAACTGTATTCTTTGTTTGGTCTGTAATATAGAAGCCAGTCGCAACCACTAAAACAAGTGCCACAACAGCCACAAACCAATTCTTTTTTAATTGTTCAAGCATAATTTCCTCCCTTGAGTCTAGTTAATTATAGTGTATTTAAACACCCAATGCAACATTTTCAAAAGCGAGTTTTGTGTTATAATATGGAAAGTAAAGAAATGGAGCAATACAATGTCAAAACTGGTAATTAAAGACTTACATGTCTCAATCGATGATAAAGAAATACTCAAGGGTGTTTCACTTACTATAAATGAAAATGAAATTCACGCAATCATGGGCCCAAATGGAAATGGAAAATCCACATTACTCTCAACCATCATGGGTCATCCGCGTTTTGAAGTCACAAGTGGCACTATCACTTTAGATGGCGAAGACGTCTTAGAGATGGAAGTTGATGAAAGAAGTAAAGCAGGACTTTTTTTAGGGATGCAATATCCTCAAGAGGTATCGGGCGTCACCAATGCTGATTTCTTAAAGTCTGCACTCAACGCAAGGCGTGATGCACCCATTGGCTTGTTTGAATTTGTAAAAGAAATGGAATCAAACATTGAAAAATTACGCATGAAACCGGATCTGGCACATCGTTATTTAAATGAAGGTTTCAGTGGTGGTGAGAAAAAGCGCAATGAAATTCTTCAAATGCTGACTTTAAAACCACGTTTTGCGATGCTGGATGAAATTGATTCAGGATTAGACATTGATGCTTTAGGTATCGTCGCAAGTGTTCTTAAAGAAGCCCATAATGAAAGAAAAATGGGCATGATGATTGTCTCTCACTATGAACGTTTCTTTGAGTTTATTGAACCCACCCATACTCATATCATGATGGATGGGAAAATTGTCATGAGTGGTGATCAAACACTTGTTACAAGAATTGACCAAGAAGGATATGACTGGATTGATGCAAAACGCGCAGATGAAATGATTAAAGAACGCCCCATTTCACAAGCCTCAAAAGCAATTCGAGAAATTGTGGGTGAATAAAATGACAACTCAAACTTTAAACAGTGGCGAGCATGTGTTTGAATTTGAAGTAAAAGACCACACAAGCCTCAACTTAAACTTTAATGAAAATACAAAGGGCACCTATATCTTAAAAGTGTCAGGAAAAGGAGCATTACACTTAAATATTGATTTTAAGGAAAATTCTCGTTGGACTTTTTTATGGCTGAACCAATCTCATGAAGCTTTAAATACGAAGGAATATGTCAGTATTCATGAAAATACAACCATAAAAATGAACTATGGTGAACTCACTGGTGGTGACCATAAAAAGACTTCTGTCTATGAATTTAAAGGAACAGACACCCATTTGGATGTTAAAGGCGCCAGTGTGATCACAAAAGGATTAAAGTGGGATTTAAAAGCCCTACACCACGCAAAGCGTAGTTTTGCGAACTTAGACAACCATGCCATTGTATTAGAAGATGGCACGCTTAATCTAGAAGTCACAGGACAAATTGATAAGGGCTATTCAGGATCTGAAACACACCAAATTACACGCGTCATGAACTTTGGGTCAAAGGTCGATGCGGTGGTATTTCCAAAGCTTTTGATTGATGAAAACGATGTTGCAGCATCACACGCCGCAACGGTTGGAAAACCCAATGAAGAACACATCTACTATCTTCAAGCACGTGGTATCACAAGACAAGCGGCCCTAAAACTTCTAATGAAGGGATATTTGCTGCCGATTGTAGAAGATATTGACAATGAAACCATTAAAAATGAACTGATAAAGGAAATCGAAATGAAGGTGGAATCACAATGGACTTAAAAAAACAATTTCCAATTTTAAATAATAAGCCTGAGCTTGTTTATTTCGATGCGGCCGCAACCTCATTAAAACCACAAGTTGTGATTGATGCAGTGATAGATTATTATACAAATTTATCATCCAATGTATTCAGGGGTGATTATGATTTATCGATTGAAACTTCAAAGCGCTTTGATGCAGTGAGAGAAAAAACAGCCCAGTTTTTAAATGTGGACCATGATGAAATTATTTTCACATCTGGTGCATCAGAATCCTTAAACCTTGTGGCACTTGGATTTGCATCTCAAGTCTTAAAAAGAAATGATATTATTTTGGTCAATGAGGCAGAACATGCATCCAATGTCTTACCCTGGTTTAAAATCGCAGAAGAAACAGGGGCGATTGTTGAATATCTTCCCATTAAGGATGGCCACTTTGATTTAGATGCTTTAGAGAAACTCTTAAAAAAAGACGTTAAGATTGTATCCATGGCCCATGTATCCAATGTATTGGGAGTCATCAATGATATTGAAAAGATTTCAAAAATGGTGCATGCTCACGATGCTTACTTCATTGTGGATGGTGCACAAGCCATCGGACACTTTCCCATTGATCTAAAAGCACTCGATGTTGATTTTTATGCCTACAGTGCTCATAAAATGTTTGGACCAACAGGGGTGGGTGTTTTATATGGTAAACAATCCGTCTTAGAACTCATGCGTCCTGTACAATATGGCGGAGGCAGTAATGCGCGCTTTAATCATTGCGGAGAAATCAGTTTAAAAGATATTCCAGAGCGTTTTGAATCAGGAACGCCCAACATTGAAGGTGTTTTAGGATATGGGGCCGCCCTTGATTTTGTGTGTGAAATTGATACACAAAATATCCATGCTTATGAAGAAGAACTGGTGAAGTATCTTTTATTAAGGCTCAAAGATTTACCCAACATTAAAGTCTATAATCCATTTACTGAAGTGGGGCTTTTGACGTTTAATGTGGAAGGTATTTTTGCGCAAGATGTGGCGGGTTATTTAAACCACCATCACATTTGTGTGAGAAGTGGTTCACACTGTTCAAAACTGGTGGGCGGCATTATTGATGAAGAAAATACCATCCGTCTTTCCATGTCAATTCACAATACAAAAGAAGATATTGATCGTTTCATTGATGTCATCAAGGACATTGATTTGGAAAAAACAATCGATATCTATTTATAAGGAGGGGTTAAACATGTTACATGACCCTAATTTCGCAAGACAAGTGATTATGGATCACTATGAAAACCCAAGAAACAAACGATCAGATGCAAAATACAAGTTTAAAAGAATGGATAGTGATTCATGCATTGATGATGTGACTATTTATATGGATATACAGGATGATGTGGTTGAAGATATCAGCTTTGAAGGAACAGGCTGTACCATCTCCGTCGCATCCACATCCATGATGACAGAACTCTTAAAAGGTAAAACTGTCGATGAAGTCAGACTTTTATCTGCAGAATATATCAAAATGATAAGACTTGAAGATTATGATGAAGAAAAACTTCAAGAATCTGTCGTTTTTCGTAATGTTGGAAGACAAGCCAATCGCGTAAACTGTGCTACTTTGGGGTGGCGCGGTGTCAATGCAATTTTGAATGAAAGGGAAGAAAACCATGAGTCAAGAAAAGATCAGTGATTTAGAAAGACTGCCTGATACAGAATATCAGTATGGGTTTAAAGACGATGTCGAGCCCATCATTCAATTTGAAAAAGGATTAGATGCTTCAATTGTAGAGAAAATATCAAAGCTTAAAAATGAACCAGATTGGATGCTTGAAAGAAGACTTGAAAGCTATCATCACTTTATGAAACGCGAAATGCCTTCTTGGGGTGCAGATTTAAGTGAGATTGATTTTGATGATTATATTTATTATTTAAAAGCCAGTGAAAACATGGAAACCAAATGGGAAGATGTCCCAGAAAGTATTCGTGATACCTTTGCGCGTCTTGGCATCCCTGAAGCTGAAGCGAAGTTTTTAAGTGGTGTAGCGACACAATATGATTCTGAAATGGTGTATCACTCCATGATGAAAGAAGCACAAGAAAAAGGGGTTGTCTTTTTAGATATGGATTCAGGCTTAAGGGAATATCCAGAGCTTGTGAAAAAGTATTTTGGAACACTTGTGCCATTTGATGACAATAAGTTTTCAGCACTGAATACTGCTGTTTGGTCAGGAGGTACCTTTATTTATGTCCCTAAAAATGTGAAACTTGAAAAACCACTGCAATCCTATTTTAGAATCAATGCAGAGAGTATGGGACAATTTGAGAGAACCTTGATCATTGTGGACAAGGGGGCAGATGTCCATTATGTTGAAGGGTGTACTGCACCCATTTATTCTAAAAACTCAATGCATGCGGCAGTAGTAGAAATTTTTGTGCATGAACATGCGAAATGTCGTTATACAACCATTCAAAACTGGTCAAACAATGTTTATAATCTTGTCACAAAACGCGCCACAGTAGATGCACATGGGCAAATGGAATGGATTGATGGCAACATTGGTTCTTATAAAACGATGAAATATCCTACGTGTTATTTAAAGGGTGAGCGCGCAAAAGCGATGACGGTATCCATAGCGGTTGCAGGAAATAATCAACTTCAAGATACAGGCGCAAAGATGTTTCATATGGCGCCCCATACAGAAAGTAACATTGTCTCCAAATCTGTTTCAAGAAACGGTGGAGAAGTGAATTATCGCGGGATTGTGCATCACAATGAAAAAGCCATTGAAGCCAAATCAAAAATTGAATGTGATACTTTAATCTTAGATCCAATTTCAAGAAGTGACACCATGCCGGTGAATGTGATTTTAAATGAACACTCAACCATTGAACATGAGGCAGCTGTATCAAAAATCTCTGAAGAGGAACTCTTTTATTTAATGAGTCGTGGATTGAGTGAGGAACAAGCAAAAGAAACAATTATTTTAGGATTTATTGAGCCCTTTACCAAAGAATTACCGATGGAATATGCCATAGAGCTCAATCAATTAATGAAAATGGAGATGGAAGGTTCAGTTGGATAAGAAACAGTTAAGAGAAATTATGATTGAAAAAAGAATGACTATGGAGCATAAAGAACTTTATGATGCCATGATTTTAAAGCATGTCATCAAAGAAAGTAAACACCACCAAACCATTGCGATTTATCATAGTTTTAAAGATGAAATTAACACACACCCCATGATTGAAAAACTCATAAGTTTGAATAAAACTGTGTGTTGTCCCAAAATCACAAAAGGTGTGATGTCATTTATAAAGGTAAGAAGTCTTGATGATTTTGAAAAAGGCTACTTTGATATTATGGAGCCTAAAAGTGATGAAGTGGTTGATAAAAATGACATCGATTGTATTTTTGTGCCATTATTATGGATTAATGATGCGTTTTATCGTATTGGATATGGCGGTGGTTATTATGATCGCTACTTAAAAGACAGTCCTTCTAAGAAGATTGGACTTGCGTACAGTTTTCAAAAAACAGACATCCAGTTTCAAGAAGTTTATGATGTGAAACTTGATGCTTTAATGACACAGGAGGGCTTAGAAGCATGAAAAAGAATATCTTAGGGTTCAGTCTATTGATGTTTGTGGTCTTTGTGGCCCATGGCCTTGTGAATACACAGTCAGTCCCTTTTTTAACTGCAATTGGCTATAACTCTATTGAACGCGGCTATATCATGTCGTTTTATGCGGTGATTGCGGTATTGGGTCAATTTTTGAGTGGTTATTTGTCTGATAAATATAAAACCGTAAAAAGGTTCTTTATTTATGCGACCATCATTTTAATTGGTTTTACTTTTTTAACTTTTGTATTAAATGATAAAAACTTTTTACTTCATTTCTTTTTAATGGGAAATACCATTGGCTTTATCAGAATCATTGGGAATCTTCTTGAAACATGGATCATTGAAGTGGATGGAATGTATCCATACTTTGGGTCCATTCGCTCTTTAGGTTCTTTAGGTTGGGCATTGGCTTCACTTGTTTCAGGTTATTTGATTGCATATAACGGGTATGCACTATTAATGTGGGTCTCCATTGCGTTTAATGTTTTGGTGGTTATGGTATCTTTTGTGATGGAAGATGCTACCAAAGAGATGGGTGTTTCCATTAATATAAAAGATGTGAAAACACTATTTCAAAACAAATCATTCATGATGCTCATTCTTATTTATGGCTTGGTTTATGTTGTTTATAATTCAGATCATGTTTCAGTGACTGATTTTATCTTCTTTATTGGCGGAAGTGAAACAGATGTGGGTGTGAAGTGGTTTGTGCAAGCGATCAGTGAGATTCCACTGTTATTTGCGGGAACATATTTCTTAAAAAAATACCAAGGAAAGAAATTAATGATTTTTGGAACCTTGATGATGGGCTTAAGATTTGTGCTTTATGCTGTATTTCCAAGTACAAGTGCTGTGATTGTATTTTCAACCCTTCAAGCACTCTCATTTCCATTTGTGCTGATTTCACAAAAAGAGCTGGTTCTTAATGAAACACCCGCAGCACTCAGATCAACAGGCCAAATGGTCTCTGTGGCTTTAACGGCAGGATTCTCTGCCATCATCTCACCAATTTTAGCCGGATATCTTGGGGCATATATGTCAATTCGTGTGGTTGTGCTGGGCTTTGGGCTCTTTATGTTGGTACCGACATTCTTAATGGCGCGCTTCAAACCATCCATTATCACATAATTTAACATCACGCTATCAAGTTCATAACACATAGTTTGTGTATTATATAGACGTAGACAGATAATAGGTCTACCGAAACTAGATAGTTTCATATTCTTTTCCTTTATTTATATATACGAAAAAGCGTTCCCAAAGGCGCTTTTTTGTTTTCACATATCTTTCATACTTCTATCAAAAACATTACACACAATTGCGCTATTATATAAATGTAATTAAATTACAATATTTCTTCTCCTGAAATCTTGTACAATTTACTGAATGAGGACCAAAGAGGCTTTGGTTCTTTTTTTCTTTGTGTTATTTCTTATTATTATCACTAATTTTGTGGTAAAATAAATGAAGAGAAAGAGGGAGTTTATGAACATCGTTCCTTTAACATCAGAATCGATCGCAAAACTTAGAATTAAGCGATCACGCTTTGTCAAAGATATGATTCAAGACCAAAGTGGTGTCCTGCTTGTACTGGGTGGTACTTTTGCTGGGGAAAACAGACAACACCATGCTGTTTCCTATGCGGTAACATCCATCTTTTTTGAGTTATACGAGCGTTATACCATTGATTTTTGGACGTATACCTTTGATGCAGAAGGTCTTATGTACTATATCCGTATTGATGAAGATCCTAAAGTCATAAAAAATACTATGATTCATTATGAGGATTATCATCCCTTAGGGTTTGCGATTTTATCGCAAGTTTATACATCGGATAAGCTGTGGACTCGTGAAATGCTAGATGTGGCAGATCGCACTGATTTTTATTACAAAAAACCTGTCGAAATATTACTAAATGATATTCAAGATGACAAAAAATACGAAAAAGCCTTTGTGAAAAATGTGGAAGAGCAAATCATTAAAACGGATAAACAATCTGTTTTAAGTAACATCTTGGTTTATGGCTTTGTTTCTGCATTCACAAAACCTTATGGCTTTGGGATGTATGGTCCCAACCAACGCGGAAACAATAAGAATATGAATTTTAAAAACTTCATTTTACTTTTAAGAACATATAAAAATGAAATGAAGCGTATTTTCCATGTAAACCTCAATGATCCTAAGGACATGCGTCGTTTCCAAAAAGATATTGAAAATAAAATTCAATTAACACTGCTCAACCAAGATTCATTTTACTTTACGGTACATATGAGTAGTATGGTTTTATTTGCGTTTATGAAGTCTGTTGGCTATTCTGATATTGCGGCGCAGATTCGAAAGATTGCAGATGCACTTGAAGACACCCATAAGAAGGCTGATACGATTGCGCGTTATGATATCGCCAAATCAGGCTTTAAAGAAGTCTTCAGTCATTATGTGCCATATTTCCAAGAACACAAATCTGTCAGTGCAACGGCACTTCATATTATGAGTCGTTATGATGATATTTCTGTGATTGAAGAGAGTGGCAAACAAAACTTGCTAAAGATTCAATTCTTAGCCAAAAATTTAATGTTAAAAGAAGACAAATGGGTAGAACTTGAGAAGTTCTGTGATACGCATGGTCTTTACCCCCATGATGCAACCATTTTATTAGTGGATACAATCATGCTTGATATTATTCAAAGAAATTATATCAAGATTAAAATGTTATTTAATTAGGAGAGGAAATTATAAATATGAACTTTATTGAAGAATTAAAATGGCGTGATTTACTGAAGGATGTCACCAACTTAGATAACTTGATTGAGCGTTTAAAGACACCGATTTCACTTTATTGTGGTTTTGACCCAACAGCTGACTCACTTCATATCGGACATCTTCAACAACTTGTTTTATTAAAAAGATACCAAAACCAAGGACACCATCCCATTGCACTTTTAGGAGGCGGAACAGGGATGATTGGTGATCCAAGACCTACAACTGAAAGACAACTACTCAGTGATGAAGATTTACTTAAAAACGTTGAAGGTATTGGCCATCAAATCAAAACAATTTTAGAGTCAGACAACAACCCTGTACAAATTGTCAATAACCACACATGGCTTAAAGACATTACGGTCTTAGACTTCTTAAGAGATTATGGTAAGTTTTTCTCTGTTTCAAATATGATTGCCAAAGATACGGTCGCAAAAAGACTGGATACGGGTATTTCATTTACAGAGTTTTCTTATACCATTTTACAAGCCATAGACTTTAATCACCTTTATGAAAACTATGATGTAGAACTTCAAATTGGTGGTTCTGATCAGTGGGGTAACTTAGTCAGTGGGACAGATTTAATTCGTCGTCTTCAGGGATCAGATGTTGAAGTGTTTGGGGTAACATCACCTTTAATCACAAAATCAGATGGTTCTAAATTTGGTAAAAGTGAAGGTGAAAACATTTGGCTTGATGCACGTTATACATCACCTTATGATTTCTATCAATTCTTTATCAATACCAGTGATGATGATGTGATGAACTTTACCAAACGTCTTTCATTAAAATCGATTGATGAAATTAACAGTATTGAAGAAACATTCTTAAAAGCACCTCATGAACGTCATGCACAAAGAGAACTTGCCAAAGAGTTAACACAACTTGTCCATGGTGATGAAGGGCTTGCGCTAGCATTAAAATTAACGGATGCATTTTTCTCAGGAAACATCCAAGATCTTTCTGCTTCACAACTGGAAGTACTCTTTAAAGATGCAAAAAGTTATTTAGCACAAGAAGACATGAACTTGGTAGATTTACTGGTAGCATCAAAAATTGCTCCTAGTAAGCGTGAAGCACGTCAACTCATCAACAACAATGCCATCCGTATAAATGGTGAAGTGGTTAGTGATGAAGATTTTATCGTTTCAAAAGATAGTGCCATTGAAAATAAATTAACAGTGATTCGACGTGGACGTCGTCACTACTATGTGATCAATCATGATGAGGAGTGATTTTGTGAAAAAATCAGGTCTTTTACTAATAGTATTGATGATTCTAACCGCATGTTCTGGTTTTGATCAAAAACTAGACAAAGAAAGTCTCATGCTTTATGAGACGTATTGGAAGTCACTACTTAATGAAACACAATTTCAAAAAAACTCACGCAACTTTGATATTTCAGCAGAAATCGTGCACGGTGAATCGGGCTATGACTACTATGTTACTGTCGATAATCCAAAGATTGCGATGTATGATGTTGAAATAGTTGTGGTAGAAGATGGAAAACGTTTTGATTCTGTTGAAGAAATGCTTCCAAGTGCCGGTATTTTTGAAAAGAAATTCAATATGGTTCCAAACCAAACAAGAACTGAAAAAGGATTTATGGAAGGTGCTGCTTTAGTACGTTATGATTTTGAAGAACCTGAAGTCACCTTACAAATTCTTGTAAGTTGGAAAAATTATACAAAACTGGATACATTTAAAGAAGTATTTGAGTTAGAATTAAAATATGAAGATGAGACTGAAAAAGATTCTGAAGAAGATGTCACTGAAGAAGAAATTATAGAAGAAGAGGAAAATGAGTCTTAGGTTTAAGACTTTTTTTCTTTAAGGAGGCAAAAAATGCAATACACAGAACTTAAAATCAATGAACTTGATCATATTTATGCAATGTTTGAAGACAAATTAGCTTATTTTGGTTTAAAAGAGCATGCCTTCTTGGATTTAAAAAAAGACTTCCCAAAAGAAGTCTTAGAAAAAGTTGATCATGCTTCGTTATCTTTTGAAAAAGAACTGCATGATTATTTTAAAGGTGAACTAAAAGTATTTAAAACGCCCATTTATTTAAGTGGGACTGACTTTCAAAAAAGTGTGTATGATATCTTAATCAAAGTGCCTTATGGTAAGACGGTATCATATAATGATTTAGCTTTAGAACTGGGTGATGTTAAAAAGGTGAGGGCCCTTGCGAATGCGGTTGGAAGAAATAGACACTTAATTATCGTGCCGTGTCATCGTGTCATCGCAAAAGATGGGTCGCTGGGTGGTTTTAGTTCAGGACTGGATTTAAAAAGAGCCTTGATGAAAGTTGAAAATATTGTCTTAACAAAATAAAATATCGTGTAAAACGATATTTTTTTGCTTTAGAAAAGTTTATCTAAAAGTGATGCATTTTTATTAATCGCTTCAATATAATTGTTTTCCTTAACATAGGCTTTCGATTTCTCAATAATCTCTTTTCCTTTACCCACTGAGAATTGAAGTCTACCTAAAGGAATATTCATATGAAAGTCTGCCTCTTTTGCGATATATAAATCAAACTCATTACTGTTGATGTTGTAGACTTGAAGTGCAAGTGAGAATAAGTTTGTTTTTTCTAAGGGTTCAATTTCTTTTTTAGTGGTTACTGCTAATGTTTTATGATTTGAATATCCTTTGAGTAAGGGTAGGGGAACGTTCAAGCGCACACCACCATCCACCAGAGTATAATCTTTGTATGTCACATGTGAAAATACAAAAGGGATGGATGAGCTGGCTCTAACTGCCTTTGCGAGTGTGATGTCGCTGTCTACTTTATGTTTTTTATCCACAGACTTATAATGTTTCTTATCACTCACAAATACGACCAAATCGCCTGTGGTTAAATCTACAGCGGTAATGGCCAGGGGTTTTTTAACATCTTGAATGCTTGTGGCACCATATTTCGCAAAAAGTGCTTCAAGTTTTTGTTCGATTATCAACCCATCAATATACCCGCCTTCAATTTTATCATCCGTAAAGGGAAGTATTTTAAGGCTGGGTTTATAGAAGATGCGGTTTTCTTGGAAGAATGCTTCCATTTCTAACATTTCTTTTTCAATGGTTTTGGCATCTAAATCAAGCGCAACAAGTGCTGCGATACAAGATCCCATACTGGTCCCTGAGACTGCATTGATTTGAATGTTTTGTTTTTCGAGTTCATAAAGCACACCAATTTGAGCGTAACTTTTAAGGCCGCCACCGGCAAGGGCTAAGTTTATTGTGGTCATTGAGGTTCTCCTTCAAGTAAAAAAGGGCACAGTAGCCCTTTAAGTTTATTTTGTGAGTTTTGAAGCAGCTGCTTCGTCAATGATGATGGTTACATCTGGATGATTTTGTAAGGCTGATGCTGGGCAATCTGTTGATGGTGTTTTTTCAACCATGTTATAGATTGCATCTGCTTTATTTTCGCCATACGCAAAGAGTAAAATTTTATTTGCTTTTAAAATTGAACCAATGCCCATTGAAATGGCTGTTTTAGGCACTTCATCTTTTGATTCAAAGAAACGTGCATTGGCTTCAATGGTTGCTTCAACAAGATCCACTTCACGTGTGATGGAATCAAAGCTTGATCCTGGTTCATTAAAACCAATATGACCATTGGTTCCAATACCTAAGATTTGTAGATCAATTGGGTTTTCTTGAATAATTGCTTCGTATTTTGCGCTTTCTTCTTCACCATCTGGATTTGCGCCATTGGGTAAGTAATTTTTCTTGAAAGGTTTTGCATCAAAGAGTTTTTCTTTCATGAAGTAGTTATAACTTTGTTCATGTGTTGGCTCTAATCCTTTGTATTCATCAAGATTGATTGAAACAGTATTGCTGAAGTCTAAATCACTTTCTCTTAAAAGTGCATAGAGTGTTTCAGGGGTACTGCCTGTTGCAAGTCCAAAGACATTAAGATTGCCTTGTTCTAATTCATTTTTGATAATTTCGAAACCAGCTTTTGCCCCTTCAAGATTATCTTTTACAATAATTTTTTTCATTTTTCTTCCTCCACTTATCAAATTTAATTATAGGTTGAATTGTTGATTTTTACAAGTAAATGCTCATACATTACAAATTAAAAGTGCTATAATATTTGTATTGGAGGATTATAGATATGATTATTATAAATGGAAAAATTTATACTGAAAAAAGAACCATTGAAAATGGCTATATTATTTTAGAAGATGGCATCATTCATTCCTTTGGTGAAATGACATATGCGCCAAAATATGAGGGTGAAGTCATTGACGCAAAAGGGAACCACGTCATGCCAGGATTTATTGATCAACACATTCATGGTGCCAATGGCGCAGACAACATGGATGCTACAAAAGAAGCACTGGACAACATGACACATTTCCTACCAAAAGAGGGCACCACCAGTTATCTTCCAACAACCATGACACAGTCTTATGAAAATGTTTCTAAAGCACTGGATGTGATTGCTGAGTATATTGAAAACGATAATAAACCAGGACAAGCAGAAATGCTGGGCATTCACTTAGAAGGACCTTTTATTTCTAAATTACATGTGGGTGCACAAAACCCCAATTATGTTCAAAAACCAACCATTGAAAACTTTGAAAAATACAGTAAGGCAGCCCGAGGTCATATTAAATTAATTACTTATGCACCAGAAGAGGCAGAAGCAGGTTTCACAAACCATCTTGTATCAAGAGGTGTTGTACCATCTTGTGGTCATACAGATGCAGATTACGCTAAAATTATGGAACACATGGAAGAGGGTCTTTCAAACATGACACACTTCCACAATGCCATGTTACCCCATCACCACCGTGTTCCAGGTGCTGTAACAGCTGGATTTGTATGCGACAAACTAAAAGCTGAACTCATTGTGGATGGTGTTCATGTACACCGTGATTCAATTTATGCAACTTATAAAATTAAAGGTGCAGAAAATGTGATCGCAATTACTGATGCCATGCGCGCCAAAGGACTTCCTGATGGTGAATATGACTTAGGTGGTCAGACAGTTTATAAAGTTGGCAAAGAATGTCGTATTGAATCAGGTTCACTTGCAGGAAGTGTTGCAGAAATGGACTTTGTGGCACGTAATGTGAAAGAATTTACAGGATGTTCTATGGAAGAGTTGATTTTAATGACTTCCACAAACTCCGCAAAACAATTGGGTGTATTTGGCCGTAAGGGAAGTCTTAACATTGGTAAAGATGCTGATGTGATTATTTTAGACAAAGACCTTATGGTAAAAACAACAATTTGTCGTGGAGTCGTTGCTTATGAGGACAAAGCAATTTAAACTCACGCTTAAACATGATAGACTATAGATAGACATAGAGAATGATATCTGTGAGTCTTATCAATATTCAATTACATAACGGCTCTACTTTGGGCCGTTATTTTATTTTTAGAAAAGAGGCAAAATATGAAAGAATCAAAACGTTATCTCACATTATTTACCTCATCATTTTATTTAAGTGCATTTACTTTTGGTGGTGGTTAT
>CAYSBB010000023.1:10277-14294 GCA_964429205.1 uncultured Erysipelothrix sp. | reverse complement strand
ATATCGGGTGATAGAATACTGAATATGGTCTATCATCGCGATATATGCGTGATTATCAAGTTTTAAGTCATACACGTTTGCAATGTCATCAATCATGTTGTAAAGGTCCATAAAAAGGTCATGGGGTACTTCTTGTGCGAGTTGCATGATGCGTCCGACGTCCTCTTTCTGTAAACTAAAGACTTTCTCAATTTTCTCGTTTGGAATAATCTGGTTTGGTTTTAAAGTAAAACCAATTCCCAGGCCAATAATAATGTACTCCATAAAATTAGCAGTCGCATAGACTGCATTGTTGTTTAGAATTTTTTTAACACGGTATTTCATGTCTATAGTATTCCATAAGATTGAAATTTGTGCAAGTCACATAAAAAAGACCCCTAAGGGTCTTAAGTTTTAATCTAGGGGTGTCCAAGTAAATTTCTTGACCACAACAGTTGTGAGTAGATATAAAATCACGATCCCAAATACCCAGAATAGGTGAAGTGGATCCATGGGAACTAAATCAACACTCAATGAAAGTTTTGTGGTTACGATAAGAATGGTTGCGAACACTGAGAATAATGACGCAAATACCAGTGCAGTAGAAGGTCTATTCTTAAATGATAATGGTTTTTTCGTTCTGATGATAAAGATAATCAAGGATTGAGAAATAATACCAAATGCGAACCAAAATACTTGGAAGTAAATGGCTTGTTCAGGGGTTTTAATGCCCAAGATAAACCATAATACAACGAAACTCATAATATCAAACACAGAACTTAAAGGTCCAAATATTTTCATAAAGTGTACGAGTGAATCACTGGAAAGACGTTTGGGTCTTAAAAGATCTTCATCATCCACATTATCAAAGGGGATACCAATTTGTGCTAAGTCTGATAAGAGGTTTTGAACTAAAATATGAACAGGTAGTAAGGGTAAGAAAGGCAAGAATAAACTTGCGACAATGACTGAAATCATGTTACCAAAATTACCACTTACGGCTAGTTCTAGATATTTAATCATGTTTACAATGGTCTTGCGGCCTTCAAGAATTCCAGCTTCAAGGACATGTAAATCTTTTTCTAAAAGAATGATATCGGCACTTTCTTTTGCGATATCTACGGCTGTATCCACTGAGATGCCAACATCTGCTTGTTGGAGGGCCAAGGCATCATTAATCCCATCACCCAAGAAGCCAACAATGTGGTCTTTGTTTTGGAATGCTTTAACGATACGTTGTTTTTGAGTGGGTGAGATTTTCGCAAAGAGTTTACAGTTTTCAACATTTGCTTCTAATTCTTCATCACTCATCGCTTCAATATCATTACCCATGTAGAATACATCAGTATTAATCCCAACTTTTGAACAAACTTTTTTGGCAACACCAAGGCTGTCTCCTGTAATAACAACAACATCCACGCCGTGGCGGTGTAAACTTTCAATGGTTGGTTTGGCACTTTCTTTGGGTGGATCTAAAAATCCAATAAAACCAATGAGTACCAAATCATTTTCATCTTCAATGCCAAACTCATGATCCTCAGGTATGTCGTTTTTCTGTGCAACAGCAATCATACGTAAGCCGTCATTGTTGTGTTGAGCATAAACTTCTAAGGCTTCTTCACGTGTTTTGTCATCTAAGATGCTCACTACACCATCTCGGTCAATATATTTTGTATTTTCTAAGATTTCTTCTACAGCACCTTTTGTGATGAGTTGGCGTTTTCCTGATTGATCTTCTAAGATGACACTCATGCGTCGTCTTGCAAAGTCAAAAGGGATTTCATCCACTACATCGTAGTAATTGACAAGATCATACATGTTGTAGCTTTCAGCACGTTCGATGATGGCTAAGTCAATTAAGTTTTTAAGACCACTTTGGAAGTATGAGTTGAGATAGGCATGACGTAAGATACGCATGTCATCATCACCCTTAACATCCATATAACGCTCTAAGATGATTTCATCTTGCGTGATGGTTCCTGTTTTATCGGTACAAAGAATGTCCATTTCTCCAAATGTTGAAATGGAGGATTGTGATTTAATGATTGTTTTGTGTTTAGCCATGTTGATGGCACCACGTGATAAACCACTGGTTAGGGCTACCGGTAACATTTCTGGTGTTAATCCAACAGCAACAGTGAGCGCAAATAAGAATGCTTCAACGAAGTCTTTTTTAAGGACACCATTTATCACAAAGATGATGGGTAACATGACGATCATCAGTTTCATTAAGAGTTTTGAAATGATTGAAATACTGTTTTCAAAACTGTTGACTGTTTCAATTTCTTCCAGTGATTTTGCCATACTCCCTAAGTATGTATCATCACCACGTCTCACAACAACACCACGTCCAGATCCTGAAACAACGTTTGTGCCCATGAGGGTGAGGTTGGTGTAGTCTGTTTCTTGATCAAGTTCATTTTCATCAAGTCCCACAAATTTCTCAACAGGGAGTGATTCTCCAGTTAAGGTCGCTTGGGATAAGAAAAGGTCTTTGGCTGATATAATCCGCAAATCAGCTGGAATAATATCACCGGCTGACAAACGTATGATATCACCCAAAACAATTTGGTCGATTGGAATTTCTATAAACTCACCATTTCTTAATACGGCACTGGTGTTGGATACCATGTCCAAGAGTTTTTCACCAGCTGCAGTTGATCTTTCATCTTGAATGAATGAAACAAGGGTTGAGGCTAAAACCACAAAGAGTAAGATTGTGATTGTGACATAGTCTTTTTCTGTTTCAATAATGATGTCATTCACAAATGTAATGGCAATCACGACAATCAATACCAAGTTGAATGGGTTGATTAAGACGTTCACAAACCCGATGAGTGGGTGGGGTCTTTTTGCTTTCGTGATTTCATTAGGTCCAAAATTTTCTAGTTTTGCTTGGGCTTCTGTATCAGTGAAACCTTCTGCACTTCCATCTACTTTCTCAAATAACTCATCTTGAGATAGCTTCAGAATTTTTAGAATGTCTAATTTCATAAAGTAAATCTCCTTCCATCTATATAGGTAAGCTTGGAACGATTGTTACTTAAAAAACCATGTGATACTACAAGGGTCTTCATCTAACAATTGTCCATAATTTTCTGAGCTGCAACTTCGAGGCTTCATGTAATATCACCACATCCTTTCACTTCTAACATTGTAACAATTATGTGACATGAGTGCAATAATTATGGATTGTGCGTCTTAAATGAAAACATTTTCACTATGTTATGAAATTTTATGAAAACTATGACTGCTGTTTGTGGTATAATATACGAAATAACTTGGAGGCAAATATGAAATATAAAGCAATATTATTTGACTTAGATGGTACATTGATGCCAGTAAGTAATGATGATTTCGAAAAAGTATATTTAGGCAGTTTATCAAAATCGCTTGCATCACATATTGAACCTGATGCCCTTTTAAAATCAATGTGGAAGGCACTGGATGTGATGGTAAAAGATACAGGTGATACTAAAAACGATGTAATTTTCTTTGAACAATTTGGAACACTTATTGGAGAGGAATTACTTGATGTTTTAGAACCCAAGTTTGATGCGTATTATCGTGGTGAATTTGAAATATTACAAAGTGTGCTTGATGATAATGCAGGCATGGTAGAAACCATTCAATACTTAAAAGATAAAGGGTATCGCTTAATTGTAGCAACAAACCCCATGTTTCCACCCATTGCGGTAGAAAGAAGACTGGAGTTTTCAGGACTTGATCCTGAAGATTTTGATTTTATCTCAAACTTTGAAATCCATACAAAAACAAAACCACATAAAGCTTACTTTGAAGAAGTATTAGAAATGAATGGCTTAAAACCTGAAGAGTGTCTTATGGTTGGAAATGACATGGAAGAAGATATGGTTGTGAAAGAATTAGGCATGGATGGCTGGATCTTGGATGATTATCTGATTTCAAGAAATGGTACTGATGTCTCTGACTGGCGTGGCTCACGTAAGGACTTTTATAGAAAAGTAAAGGAGCAGTTATAATGAAAATAGGTTGTGTTAAAGAAATTAAAGCATTTGA
>CAYSBB010000023.1:2274-10177 GCA_964429205.1 uncultured Erysipelothrix sp. | reverse complement strand
TACTCAAACCCATGAGTGAAGTGGCAGGACGTCTTGCGATTCAAGAGGGCAGTAAGTATTTAGAAAAACAATACGGTGGTAAAGGAATTTTATTATCAGGAGTACCTGGAGTACGTGGTGGTAATGTCCTTATCATTGGCAGTGGTGTTGTGGGGATGAATGCCACAAAGACTGCTTTAGGGATGGGCGCAAATGTGACTGTATTGGGGATTGATTTAGCCCGTCTTGATTATTTCTCAGATGTCTTTAATGGACAAATTCAAACCGTCTACTCAGATCGCATTAACTTAGAAAAAGAATTGAAACGCGCTGATTTGGTTGTTTGTACAGTGCTGATTCCTGGTGGAAAAACACCCAAACTCATTCAAAGAAAACATCTTAAAATGATGGAAAAAGGCAGCGTCATTGTGGATGTTGCGGTAGACCAAGGTGGATGTTGTGAGACAAGTCGCCCTACAACGCATAAAGATCCAATCTTTGAGGTCGATGGGATTATTCACTATTGTGTTTCAAATATGCCAGGGGCTGTACCAATGACCTCAACGCAAGCCTTAAGTAATGCAACACTTCAGTATGGACTGTTGATTGCAAACCTTGGTTTAGAGAATGCAGCACACACAAATAAAAGCATCGCAAAAGGGATTAATGTATACAAAGGTGCTGTTGTACACCCACAACTTGCAGCGGCATTGAATGAAGTGTGTGTGAACTATGAAAATCTTATCTAAGTGATGGAAATCTTAGTGATTAATTGATACAATATAAATAACAATAAAGGAGGTGGCCATCATGCCAAATGTAGTAACACATGGTTTAATGGCACTCGATGTTTATAATCAATTAGAAACTTCACGAGTGAAATCAGCGATCAAAGCATTTCCAAAGGCATATCTTTTGGGAAGCAATGGCCCTGATATTCTTTTTTATTACCAAGCTTTGCCTTGGCAAAATCAAGAATTGAATCAGAAGATTGCGGATTATGGTCATGTGGTTCATTCAGAAAACATCAATGAATTTTATAATACTGCGATGAAGTTTGTCTTAAGTATTAAAGACGAAAGACGTCAAGATATTCTAATTTCATTTATGGCGGGTCATTTGCAACACTGGGCACTTGATACGTTGGCACATCCATTTATCTTTTATCGATCAGGTCCCTTAGAAGGCAAAAGACCATATGATCATTATCGCTATGAATCAATGATCGATGCTTTGATGGTTACATACGTCAAACGTAAAAGACTACAGAACCTGAAAGCGAAAAGATTCTTAGATGTCAGTGACGAAGAAAGACGCGTGATTGCTTCTTTCTATCAAAGGCTGTTGGATGCAGTATTTGATATTAAAACATCACCCCAAGTGATTGAAGATGCTATCAAAACATTTAAAAGATCATTAACTTACCTTTATGATCCCAACAATGTGACATTTAATCTTGTATCAAGATTTGAGAAACGTTTTGGAACACCTTGGAAGTATTCAAGTCATATTGTCAGTTCAAAAATTGATGCAAAATATGATGTGTTGAATTTAAAACATGAAGCGTGGTCAAACCCTACCAATGTTGATGAAGTTTCAACACAAAGTTTTGTGGATATATACAATCAATCGATTGATTTGGGACTGGATGCCTTAGCGCATTTAAATCAAACACTTGAAACTAAGGAAATTCGTTTCGATGATTTACTCCAAGGACGATGCTATGACACAGGCCGATCAGAAGGTTTCGCAATGGTTGTTTATGATAGTATTTATTTAAAAAATAGTTAGAAAACGGAGGCTTTATTATGTTAGTTTATATTCATGGTAAAAATATTGATATTACGGATGCAATGCATAATCGCATAGAAACGAAATTAGGTTTTATGGACAAGTACTTTGAGTTGGATGATTCCTATCGTGCCAATGTCATCGTTAAAACACATAGACCCATGACTGAAGTTGAAATTACCATTCATACAAAGTTTGGTATCTTACGTGCTGAAGTACAGCATGAAGATTTCTACGCAGCATTAGACATTGCAGTGGATAAACTAGAAGATCAGATTCGTCGTCAAAAAACAAAACTTTCAAGAAAAAATCGCGAGAGCTTATCAGAAGCATTCTTGAATTTAATTGAAAGCGAAGATATTGAAGAAGAAGCAAAACTTGTAAGAACAAAAACCATTCATGCAGAAAAAATGGAACTCAATGATGCCATTCTCAGTATGGAGCTTCTTGGACACACATTCTTTATCTATACAGATGAGGAAACAGATGAAGTCGCTGTTGTATATAAACGTTTAGACGGAGATTATGGTTTATTAGAAGTCGAAAGATAGTGATTTCTATTTGAAAGTATGATATGATTTGTGCAAATTATGGAGGCGGTAAAAATGAGTTTTAAAGATGTATTTAAAAATATTTTAAACCCAATTGAAGAAGATGATTATGAATTAGAACTTGATCGCGATGAGCTTGAGTCACCTGTAGAGGGACTCAGTGAATACGAAAAAACGAAATCACAAGGACGTATGAGTTTTCCAAACGATACCCATATGGTACTCTTTGAGCCAAGATCTTTTGAAGAAGCAGAAGAAGTTGCGAAGTATTTAAAAGATAAACGTGCGGCTGTAGTTAACTTGCATCGCTTGCAAAGAGACTATGCACAACGTACAATCGACTTTTTAACAGGAGTGGTTTTCGCATTAGATGGCACAATCCAAAAAATTGGACATGATGTTATTCTTTGTACACCACATTCAGTATCAGTCGAAGGCGAAATTAGTATGAGTATCGAAGATATCGACGAGTAATGCTTAAGGGGATTCCGATTAAGCGCCAAAATGCTCAGGATCAAGAAAAAAATCGTCTACGTCTCGAAACTGATATTGCACAGCTCATTAATGAGAATAACAGTTTAAAAACACAAGTCACAAATCTCTTAGCACAGCTCGATTATGCTCATAGAAGCATGAAAGAAAAGCTGGAAGCTTTAGAAATTAAAGAAAAAGAGATTGAAAAATCAATTATCCTTGCAAACAAAGAGGCAAGTGATATAATTGAAAAAGCATATAAAAATGCGGATATTATTACACAAGAAGTGATTTCTTCATCTTTTGATACCTTAATAGAGATTCAAAAAAACGTTGATCACGATAAAGATTTGTATAACCGTCTTGCTTTTAAAAGTGAAGCGCTCAAGCATATCTTATCAGGCATTGATCAAGAAGAAATTAAGAACTTAATGTTATTTAACGAAGATCACGACACATTCTTTAAGAAGTAGTTACTTAGAGACTTCAGGTTTGGTGAAACTGAAGAACGAAGCTTAATGAATATCACGTGTGAGTTAGTTTTCAGAAAAATTTAAGTAAGAAAACCGGATCATCGCGTTATAGATGAATAAGTGCATGATGAAAATCATGAATTTAGGTGGTACCACGCTGAGGCGTCCTATAGTTTTAGGACGTCTTTTATTTTTGATTACAAAGGAGAGAAATACAAAAATGAATTATAAAGATACCTTGCATTTACCCAAAACAGAATTTGAAATGCGCGGAAACTTAAACAAAAAAGAACCGCAAATTCAACAAGATTGGGAAAAAATCGAATTATATAAAAAAATGTTAGCAGAAAGAGAAGACGCAAAAGTCTTCGGTTTTCATGATGGGCCACCGTATGCCAACGGTAACATTCACTTAGGACACGCATTAAACAAATCTTTAAAAGACTTTGTGGTGCGCTCAAAATTCATGGCAGGATATAAAGTGCCTTATAGACCCGGTTGGGATACACATGGTCTACCCATTGAAGTGGAAATGCAAAAACAAGGCGTTGATCGTAAATCAATGAGTACTGCAGAATTTAGAAAACTCTGTGAAAACTTTGCGCGCGAGCAAGTGGCACTTCAAGTAGAAGATTTAAAAGCCCTTGGAACTGTGGCCGATTATGAAAATCCATACATTACCTTAAACAAAGACTATGAAGCAAAACAATTAGAAATCTTTGCGGATATGGCTTTAAAAGGCATGATTTATAAGGGACATCGACCTGTATACTGGTCACCATCCAGTGAAAGTGCCTTAGCCGAAGCTGAAATTGAATACCAAGACAGAAAAGACCCCCAAATCTATGTAAAATTCCAAGTTGTTGATGGAAAAGACTTACTCACAAGTGATGATTACTTTGTGATCTGGACAACCACACCTTGGACCATTCCTGGAAACTTAGCGATTTCAGTGAATGGTGATTTAGATTATGTATTAGTCAAAACAGAAAAAGGAAACTTTGTCTTACTCAAAGCACTCTATGAAAATGTTCTAAAAGAACTTGAACTTGAAGGTGAAGTCTTAAAAACTTTCAAAGGACAAGAACTTGAAAATATGACCACACAACACCCACTGTATGATCGTTTATCACCCATTTTACTGGGCGATCACGTTACAGATGATGCGGGTACAGGATGTGTACATACGGCACCTGACCACGGTGAGGAAGACTTTGAAGTCTGTAAAAAATATGGTATTGAACCGATCATGCCTGTAGATTATAAAGGTCATTTAACAGAAGTAACAGGACAATTTAATGGCATGTTCTTTGAAAAAGCCAACAAAGAAGTCACGATGGCACTTGATGATCTTGGTGTACTTCTAAAATTAGGATGGATTACCCACTCCTACCCACATGACTGGCGTACAAAAAAACCAGTAATTTATCGTGCAACCACACAATGGTTTGCGTCTATTGATAAAGTAAGAGCCCGTGTCCTTGATATTATCGAAGATGAAGTTGAGTGGATCCCATCATGGGGTAAACGACGTATGCACAACATGATTGCAGATCGTGGAGACTGGACGATTTCTAGACAACGTGTTTGGGGTGTTCCCATTCCTGTCTTCTATGGTGAAGATGATTCACCCATTATTGAAAAAGAAGTCTTAGATTATGTGATTGAACTTGTTAGAGAACATGGTACAAACGTTTGGTTTGAGCGTGAGGCAAAAGACTTATTACCAGAAGGGTATACCCACCCTTCATCACCAAATGGTGAATTTAGAAAAGAAACAGACATCATGGATGTTTGGTTTGATTCAGGATCAAGTCATACAGCCGCTTTAAATCATGATGAAACACCCCTACCAGTAGATCTATATCTAGAAGGATCAGATCAATACCGTGGATGGTTTAACAGTTCACTCATCATCGCAACATCCGTCTATGATCATGCACCTTATAAAGCTGTATTATCACATGGATTCATCATGCAAGAAGATGGCGAAAAAATGAGTAAGTCTAAAGGAAACGCAAAGAGTCCTCGTGACATCTTTAATACTTTAGGCGCTGATATTTTAAGACTTTGGGTTGCAAGTGTGGATTACCAAAGTGATGCACCTTTCTCAGATAATGTCTTAAAACAAGTGTCAGAAACATACCGTAAAATCAGAAATACATTCAGATTCATGCATGGTAACCTCGCAGACTTTGATGTTGAAAAAGATGCAGTCGCACCAGAAAACATGAGTGCACTGAACCGTTATGTTTTAAATGAAGTAAATAAACACAATAAAAAAGCACAAGAAGCATACGAAAAATATGACTTCCAACGCATGACAACCATTGTCTCAACAGCCCTCACAAACTTAATGAGTGCCTACTACTTAGACTACACAAAAGATATTCTTTATATTGAAAAAGAAGATTCTAAATCAAGAAGAGAAATCCAAACTGTACTTTATGAAGCACTCCTTACATACTCACGCCTCATGGCACCAGTGCTTGTTTATACAACAGAAGAGTTAAACCGTATTTTCAGACCAGAAGATGTATCCATTCATTTAGAACGTTTTGTGGAAGTTAAAGATGCACTCCTTACTGAGGAAGAAGTGTCCGCATTTGAAAGACTCTTTGAATTACGTGAAGCAGTCTATAAAGCATTAGAAGATAAGCGTGCTGAAAAAGTGATTGGTAAATCACTTGAAGCAGAAGTCTTACTTAACCTTACAAGTGAAGATAAAGCACTGGTCGATACATATTTAAATGAAACAACCAAACAATGGTTCATCGTATCGAAAGTAAGCTTTACAGAAAATACACTACCAGAAGTTCTAGGCTTTAATGTGGATGCAGTACCCTTTGAAGGTCACTCATGTCCACGTTGCTGGAACTTAGTTGAACATGTTGATGAAGATGGTCTGTGTGATCGTTGTCATCATATCTTAAAGGATTAATCATGAAAATTACATCAGTACAAAACCAAATGATTAAAGACTTGGTGAAATTAAAAGATAAAAAAGTGCGCGATAAAACAGATTCCCTTCTTGTTGAAGGGGATCATCTGATTGAAGAAGCAAGAAATGCAAATCTAATCATTAACACTTTGGGAAATGATCAAGATGATATTGAAATCAGTGAACATGTTTCTTTAAAACTCTCACAAACAAAATCTGGTTCTTCACGCTTTGCGCACATTCATAAACCAAAGTATGAACTTTCAAAAGGTTCACGCTTTTTGGTTTTAGATGGTGTTCAAGATCCAGGAAATGTAGGAACTTGTATTCGCAGTGCCTATAGCTTTGGATTTGACGGTGTTGTGTTGTCTTTAGATTGTGCTGATGAGTATAATGATAAAACAATCCGTGCATCTCAAGGGGCCATCTTTCATATGCCATGTGTTAGAATGGATTTATCCGATGCTTTTGATTTCTTCAATACGCATCATATGAAAATCTATGCGACCCATGTGGACGATAAATCTAAAGTATTGAGTGATGTAGATCCTGATGAACACTTTGCGGTTGTGATGGGATCTGAAGGGCAAGGTGTCTCTCAAATGACACTAAATAGAAAAGATGAAACACTCCATATTGAGACTTCACACTTTGAATCCTTAAATGTGGCAGTCGCATGTGGGATTATTTGTTATAAGTTAAGAAAATAAAAAGGATAATGATTGCACTGGCAATGGGTTATTCTATATAATTAAATAAATGGAGGTATGGTTATGAAAGTATTTGATTCATTAAGAAAGAGGCACTCTGCCTACGATTTAAGTAAAATCTCAAGTTTAAGTGATGCAGCAGTGGTTGAAGTTGTGAAAGAAGCGGTGTTACTCACACCCTCAAGCATGAACTCACAATCACAACGTGTCGCAATTTTATTTGGAGACAAAAGTGATGCATTTTGGGATTTAACCCGTGAAGCACTTAAAAAAGTGGCACCTGAAGAAGGGTTTGAAAGAACAGTTGAAAAATTGGAGAAATTCAAAGGCCAAGGGACCATACTTTTCTATGCGGATACAAACACCACAAAAAACTTAGAAGAATCATATCCTTTATACAAGGAAAATTTTGCAACTTGGGCCCAACAAGAAAATGCCATGTTGCAACTGGTTGTATGGAGTGCACTGGCTGAAAGAGGCATTGGTGCAAGCTTACAACACTACAATCCTGTCATTGATGAGGATGTTGTGAATACATTTGGTATTGATCCCACTTGGAAACTAGTCGCACAAATGCCATTTGGTGGTGCAGACTTTGAATTTACGCCCAAGGAAAAACTACCTTTAGAAAAGACTGTAAAAGTCGTTAAATAATTAATGTTAAGAGATCTTAAAGCATTTGCTTGAGGTCTTTTTTTTCTTTAAAATGATTTGGCACTCTAAACTTGACAGTGCTAAATTATGTGCTATAATAATAATACGGTAGCACTCAAAGGTACAGAGTGCTAAAAAAAGGAGGCAGAAAATTATGAAAAATCAATTAGCAAGAAGACAAAACTTTTTAGAAAGTTTCTTTAATGATGAAATGTTCACCTATGGTAAAGACATCGACATTTATCATGAAGATGATAAATTTGTGGTTGAGGTAGATATGCCAGGATTCAACAAAGATGATATCGTGGTTGAGTTTAAAGGTGATGTCCT
>CAYSBB010000023.1:0-2174 GCA_964429205.1 uncultured Erysipelothrix sp. | reverse complement strand
TAGGTGATAAAATGATAAAATTTCCAAGTAAGTTAACTGATATTTTATCGCAAATTAATGCTCAAGGTTATGAAGCGTTTTTTGTGGGGGGATGTGTTCGTGATGCGATATTAGGGATTGAAACCTTTGATATTGACATCAATACAAATGCATCAACAGATGTATTATCAGAACTTTTTTTAGATTATTCTCCAATGGTATATGAGAATTATGGTAATGTTAAATTTAAACTGGATGAATACCGCGTGGATATCACGCGTTTTCGTAAAGAAGGTAAATATAAAAAACACCGCTATCCAGGCTCGATTGACTTTAATGCGACCTTAAAAGATGACATCATGCGCCGTGATTTTACAATCAATGGCCTTGTATATCATCCTGATCGCAGTATTGGTGATTTGGTCGATGGTTTAAATTCTTTAAAGAAAAAAGAAATGAAAACAATTGGGAATCCTTATTTAAAATTAGATGAGGATTATTTAAGAATGTTAAGACTGGTGCGTTTTGCATCAAAACTTGACTTCAGTATTGAACCCCATACCTTCAGCATCTTACAAAAGCATTATCACAACGTTAAAAAACTTGGATTATCACAAATTGAAAATGATCTATTTGGATTTTTAGAGACTGATAATTTTGCGAAAATGGTCCTTGAAAACCCATGGATGATTACTGAACTGATTGAAGAAATGGACTATGCGGTTGGTTTTGAACAAAATAATAAATATCATAACTACGATTTATTTGAACATACAGTTCATGTGATTGATGCATGTCCTACACTTGAACTTAAAATTGCAGCACTCTTTCATGATTTGGGTAAAATACCTGCCAAAGTTGTGAATCAAGATGGTACGTTCAGTTTCCCACGTCATGCAAGTTTGAGTCTTCAAATTATGAATCGCTATTTCAGTGAGTGGACCTTGAGTCGCTTCAGTAAAGACAGCATCAGAAAACTTGTCTTATTACATGATTTATCCATTCCTATGGATTATATTGAAATGAAGAAGCTTGTTTACTATAACGGTATGGATTTTATGCGTAAGTTAATCGCATTTAAAAAAGCAGATAACATGGCAAAAAGTGAACATGCTGTTTATCAAATTGAGAAATGTCAGAATTATAATTTGTTTTTAGATAGAATTGAAAAAGAAAACCCACCCCTATCGCTTAAAGATTTAGCGATTACGGGGCTTGAATTAAACGCTGAACCCAAAACAAGAGGTAAAATCTTGGAATCACTGATGATTATGGTGATTGAAGGGAAAGTAGAGAACACAAAAGAAGCCTTACTTGAAGAAGTAAAAAGGATAAGACATGAGCTATATTAATGTAAAAGACATTCGAAAAATATATCAAATGGGTGACCTTGAGATTAAAGCTGCCGATGGTGTGAGCTTTACGATTGAGAAAGGTTCTTTTACAGTGATTGTGGGGCCCAGTGGGGCAGGAAAAACAACCGTCATGAATATTCTTGGGGGGATGGATTTACCCACATCAGGCTCAATTCAAGTAGATGGTAAAGAAATCAGTACCATGAATGACAAAGCCATGACACAATATCGCCGAGATGATGTTGGATTTGTCTTTCAATCTTATAATTTAATCGCAAATCTGACAGCTTTAGAAAATGTCGAACTTGCGACACAAATCTGTAAAGATGCAAAAAACCCAGAAGAAATCTTAGCACAGGTTGGACTTGGAGATCGTTTGGATAACTTTCCAGCACAACTCTCAGGTGGTGAACAACAACGTGTTGCGATTGCCAGAGCCATTGCGAAAAATCCAAAGATCTTACTATGTGATGAACCCACCGGTGCTTTAGATACTGAAACGGGAAAACATATCTTAAAAGTACTACAAGAATGTAGTACGGTGTACGGCATGAGTGTGCTTGTGATTACGCATAATCGCGCCATAACTGGCCTTGGTGATCAAGTCATTGAGATAAGAGATGGTAAAGTCGAATCCAACACGTTAAATGAAACACCACTATTGGTGGAAGATATCGCATGGTAAAAGATTTAATCAGAGAAATAAAACGGAAACTTTATCAATTTATAGCCCTCACATTCATCACACTGTTGGGGGTTGGTTTCTTTGTGGGAATCCAAGTCACAGGCTATAACATGAGACAAACAGGGAATGCTTATATGGATGAGCGTTCCGTTTTG
>CAYSBB010000022.1:0-14489 GCA_964429205.1 uncultured Erysipelothrix sp. | reverse complement strand
TAATGGAGGTAGTGTTATGAGTAATCAAAATTCAATGAGTAACAATATTCAATTGAGCTTTGGTGAAGAAGTTGGTAATTCAATTACACATGCCATTATGGCATTTCTGTTATTATTGGGATTACCAGTCGCAAGTATCTATGGTTACACTAAAGGTGGTTACCTGCTAGGTATTGGCTATGGCGTCTTCATCATTTCTTTATTTTTAATGTTTATGTCTTCAACTTTATATCATGCAATGTCTTATGATTCAAAACACAAGTATGTCTTTAGAATCTTAGATCATATATTTATTTATGTTGCGATCGCTGGTACGTATACACCTATTTGTTTATATGTGATTGGTGGTAAGCTGGGTTATACAGTCTTAATTGTTCAGTGGTTAATGGTTTTATTTGGAATTCTTTATAAATCCATTGCACAAAAATCAATTCCGAAGTTGTCTGTATCCATCTATATGGGTATGGGATGGGCATCATTAATTGTCTTACCACGTTTAATCAAACAAACTGATTTAATCTTCGTGTTATTAATTGCGCTAGGTGGGGTTTTATATAGTGTGGGTGCTTGGTTTTATATCCAAAAAGACCGTCCCTATTTCCACATGATTTGGCATTTATTTATTAATGCGGCATCTTTAGCACATTTTATTGCGATTATCTTCTTTATTGGATAATACGTAAAACTGTAATGGCTCCATCTTCTTTGTAGAAAAGAATGCGCCAGGGTCCAGTTTGAAAAACATGTGAGTGTTCAAATATTTGTTTACTTTGCGTATATTTATTTTCAAAGTAATCTAGAAGCATTCTTGCTTGAAGTGGTGTCACTTCTTTAAGATCTTCAAGTACTTGTGCATTATATTGAATCGTCATAAACCTAAAACCTTTCTTAGTTCTTTACTGGATAGTGTCTTAGGTTTTTTTATGTGCGCTTTGTATGCTTCTTCAAAAGTATAGATATCTAACTCTTGTCTGATCTCTTTTAATGCACTTTCACGCAAAAATTCTGAGACACTCATACCCTTTATCTCAGCAAAATTTCGTATTAATCGGTTTTCTTCATCACTCATTCTCAGTGATACTGTATGGTTTGTGCTCATAAAAACTCCTTTACATCATAGGATTATTATAACCGACTTTGTATTCATTTACAATACATAATGTATTACATTGTAATATTGTAGCAAAAGAAAAAACCAGAGATTCTAAGATCTTTGGTCTATGGGTTTAAATAATAATATTGCCATCAACAATGATGTCAATTTCTTGACCATCATAAGTAACGCCAACTGCGTGCATGTCACTGCTTCCAAACATAAAGTCTTCGTGTAAGAGTGATTGGTTTGCGTTGTGTGCCTTAAGCTCTTCACGTGACATATCCAAGCCACCTTTAAGGTTCATTGGATACGCTTCACCTAAAGCCATATGGCATGATGCGTTCTCATCAAAGAGTGTGTTGTAGAAAAGAATGTTTAGATTTGAGATGGGTGAATCATAAGAGATTAGTGCAAGTTCACCAATTCTTGAACTGCCCTCATCTGTTTCTAAGAGAGACTTAAGTGTCTCTTTTTCTTTCTTCGCATCAAAGTCAATTACTTTTCCATTTTCAAATTTCAACCAGAACTCATCAATGAGCTTACCATTATAGTTAAGTGGTTTTGTGCTATAGACAACACCATTCACATTTTGGTTATCTGGCATAGTAAATGATTCTTCAGTTGGCATATTGGGATTAAAGGTATGCCCTTTGGCGGATGTTTCCATACCGCCTGCCCAAATATGATCTTTCACAAGTCCCACTTCTAAATCAGTTCCAAGACTGTTTTTGAATTTGATGGATTTAAAGTTATATTCATTAAGTACTTTATTTTGATGATGGAGTTTTTCATTGTGTTTGTTCCAAGCATCAACTGGATCATCTTCTTTATTGATTCTTGTTGAGTAAAGAATGGCATCAAGCAGCTTTTCTTGACCTTCCTTTTCATCAAGTTCTGGGAAGACGACTTTTGCCCACTGGGGTGTTGGTAATGAAATCAGTGACCACTGTCCTTGATTACTCATGGAGTATTGTCTGTATTCTTTCATTGCCTCACCATTGGCTTTTGCGCTAGCACTGAGTTTTTCATCACTGATATCTTTTAATAGACCAGGTGATGGTGCATAAACTGATAAGCGACAAAAATCTTTGGAAATATAATCTTTATATTTATCTTTTTGCCACTGTGGAATGTGTGTAATGGTTTCTAAATCACGATATTCAAAGTGATATTTACCAATCACATCATCATTAAACTCAACAAATACTTCTTTTGCGCCAGCTTCATATGCTTCTTCTGTAAGCATTCTTGCGAATTCATAGTGTTCTGCTTTAACGTTAATTAAAACAGATTGTCCTTTTTGAACATTAACACCTGTTCGCACTGCAAGTTTGGCATATTTTTTTAAAAGTTCATTCATGTTTAAATCTCCTGGTTCATGTAACATAACATTGCAGCACCGATGACACCCGGTTCATCTAATGATGCAAGTTTGAATTTGGTATCTCTCATACCAGGATGGACCAATTCTTTATAACGTGCGATGACTTTGTCTAAGTATAAAGCGTGTGATTTTGAAACCCCACCACCAATAACATAAACAAAAGGATCACATGTGTGAGAAATGGTTGAAAGCATAATTGCGAAGTCTTCAATCATATTGTTGATGATTTCTTCTGCAATTTCATTGCCTTCTTGCGCAAGTTCAAAGACGTGTTGTGCTGAATTAATCTCTTCAGAAATACGTTCTTTTCCTTGCATCACAATGGCTGTTCCTGATGCCCAGTTTTCTACAGCACCCGCATTTAAGTGGTTCAGTTTTGGTCTGTTTCTCTCAACAATGATATTTGCGACTTCTCCTGCATAACCATAACGCCCTGAAACAACACGGCCATTCACAACTAAGGCACCACCGATGCCTGTTGAATGGGTGATGTAATAGACAACTTGTTCACCTTTACCAGAACCCACAAGTGCTTCAGCAAGTCCTGCAACGTTTGCGTCGTTGTCCATATATACTGGAAGGTTCAGTCTTTGTGATAAATATTCTACCACTGGGAAATACGCAAAATCCTTAAGGTTGGTAGCGATGGTAATACATCCTTTTTCTTGATCTACAGGTCCTGGAATTCCAACACCTACAGCAACGGCTTCTTCTTTTCCTTTTAGCGCGCTTACCATGTCTAAAATATTATCTAAAACCTTAACAGGTCCTAGATCGGATTGAGAAACTCGTTTAATTTCTTCTAAAATTTCACCCTTGTCATTGACCAAGGCGACACGAACATTTGTGCCACCCAGATCAATACCTATATACTTTTTCATAGCCTTCCCCTACCTTAAATTATAATTATTTAACTTCGATAATTTTCATTGTGTTGGTTGCACCAATTCCTGATGGATAACCTGCAGCAATGATTACTTTTTTACCTGGTTCAATACCGTAACGTTTTGCGATTTGTGATGCTAATTCGTCATCGTTTGTCATGTTGTTTTGAATTTCTGAATAAATTGGCACAACACCCCAGTTTAACGCAAGACTTCTTCTTACTTTTTGGTCAAATGTTACTGCAAGTACTGGAACAATAGGACGGTATTTTGAAATACGACGTGCTGTGTTTCCACTTTGTGTAAAGGCAACAACTGCTGCTACATCTTTCATGTTTAAGCATGTTTCAGCAATTGACATACCAATTGAGTCTTGTGTAGTTGCATGTGATGAAGCAATCGCCATATCTAAACGCTCACGGAATGGGAAGATTTCTTCCATCGCAACTGATGTGTTGTACATTGTATTTACAGCTTCAACTGGGTAGTTACCTACTGCTGTTTCACCTGAAAGCATGATTGCATCTGTTCCATCTAATACAGCATTCGCAACGTCACTTGCCTCAGCACGTGTAGGACGTGGGTTTTCTTGCATTGATTCTAACATATGTGTTGCAGTAATAACTGGCTTACCTAAACGGTTTGCGACACCAATAATACGTTTTTGGTAGATTGGTACTAAGTGTGAAGCAACTTCAACACCAAGATCACCACGTGCAACCATCACGCCATCAGCAACTTCAAGAATTTCTTCAATATTGTCAACACCTTCTTGGTTTTCGATCTTAACAATAATTTGGATGTGTTCTTTTCCTTCTGATTCTAAAACACGACGAATATCTAACACGTCATCTGCACGACGTACAAATGAAGCTGCGATATAGTCAACATCATGTTTTGCACCAAAACGCACATCATCTTCGTCTTTCTCACTCATGAAAGGCATGGATAAAATAACGCCTGGAATATTAACACCTTTTGTTGTTTTAACATATCCTGGGTTTTCTACACGTGTAATTAAGTCTTTATCATCTTTATCAATAACTGTTAAACGAATATGTCCGTCATCAACTAAAATGTAGTCTCCAACTTCAACGTCATTGTAAACTTCAGGAACCTGTAAACAGAAACGTTCTTTTGTTCCTAGGAAATCTGCATCAAATCCAACTCTTACAACGTCACCTTCATCAAAATGAACGGCACCGTTTTCGATTTGTGCTGTACGGATTTCTGGTCCTTTAGTATCTAAAAGTAGTGAAAGGTTAATCCCTGTCTTATCACTTACTTCACGCACCATTTTCATACGTTTTAGGTGGTTTTCGTGAATATCGTGTGAGAAGTTAAAACGAACAACGTTCATCCCTTCTTTTGCGAGTTTTTCGACCATTTCTGCAGTTTCAGTTGCAGGTCCAATTGTACATACAATTTTAGTTTTCTTTAAAAATTCCATTAGTATTTATTTCCTCCTACTATACTAATCTTTCTTGTAATTCAAATAATTCTTTACGTGATTTCTTGGTAACATTAAGTGCTACGCCAATATCCATTGTAACAAACTTATCATCAATAACACAAACACATTTGCTTGTTTCACCTGATAATAAGGTTGAGAGCGCGAAATCTCCGTATTGCGTAGCTAGAATACGATCGCGAGCTGTGGGTGAGCCACCTCTTTGGATGTGCCCCAATACTGTTGATCGCCCTGAGAATGATGTGTTTTGTGATACCTTCTGCGCAAAAAGTTCTACATCCGTAATTTTCTCAGAAATAATTACAATCGCATGACGCTTTTTCTTCATTTCATCAATACGTTGTAAATTCTTTAAAACTTCGCTTTCATCAAAGCCAGTTTCTTTTGTAATAACAACTTCAGCCCCTACAGTAATCCCTGCATAAAGCGCTAAGTCCCCACAACGATTCCCCATTACTTCTACAACAGAGCATCGGTGATGACTTGAAGATGTATCACGCAATTTATCAACGTTTTCTATAATTGTATTGAGTGCAGTATCAAATCCAATTGTAAAATCAGTTGAAGCAATATCGTTATCAATGGTTGCAGGAACCCCTACAACATTTATGCCCATTTCAGAAAGTGCCGCAGCGCCTTTATAAGTCCCATCGCCTCCAATTGCAATGAGTCCTTCGATGCCACGATCCTTTAAGTTCTTTACAGCACGTTCTCTAATTTCGACAAGCTTAAAATCATCAAGTCTTGCAGAACCCAATAAGGTTCCACCCTTGGTGATGATATCTGAAACGTCGCTACGATTCATTTCAAAGATGTCATCAGTCACAAGACCTTGATAACCATTGTTAACGCCATAAACTTGGACGCCTTGCGCCAAGCCTGCTCTTACAACAGCACGAATGGTTGCATTCATACCTGGAGCATCTCCCCCCGATGTTAAGACCGCTATCTTCTTCATAATTCACCTCATTTAACATCATACCATATTTTATGTGCAAATTTGCACAAGATGTATCAATATTTTCTACTTTCTTCGACGATTCACACCAGAAATTTCAATTGGCTTTGCAATTGCTAACACACGATCCACAAAACGCTTCGCGCGGATCTGATCCATATTCCCTCTTGTATCTAAAGAATAGGTCTTTTCTAAAAGCTCAGGTGGATAATTACTGGTGAAAATCGTTTTCCTAAAATTCTCCATTCTCGCATTGAGTAAGGGTAATAAAACCTCATCTCTACCCCAAGTTGTAATCGGTTCTGCCCCCAAATCATCAATCACAAGGATGGATACACGCTTCAATCTTTCAAGTGTTGGATCTTGCTCAAAGCTTCCAAAGTTAGATTTTAAATGACTCAGTAAATCTGAAGGACTTACAAAAGCCACGCTGTGGTTTTCTTTCGCAAACCAATTTGTAATACAAGCTGCCAAGAAACTCTTACCGACACCCAAATTCCCAAACAAATATAAACCTTGGCGATCATCCTTTGTAAAAGAGATGGCATCTTGCATCGCTTTTAAGTAAGAGGGTGTTTCTTTATCTAATTCAATCTTAGAAAATTCAGCACTCTTTAAACTTTCATTTAAAGGAAACACAAGATAATTATCCAAATATTTCATGGCATCCTTTTCTTTTTGACTTAAAGAAACATATGCATATTCATCATAAAGTGAACCGGTATCCTTATCATAGATAAGTGATACATAACCACCCAAATCAGGATTCTCTTTCAATGCTTTATTAGAATAAGCATTCACACGTTTTAAATCATGAAGCCACTTTTCAAAACGCAGCGCATTATCTTCAATCACATCAAAAGGACATTCATAACGTTTCATAAACTCTTGAATGGTTGGATGGTTTTTTAACGCGTTTAAAAGTTGTATTCGCTTTTCTTTGGCTTTTTCATCCAGTGCAAAGTTTAAATCTTTAAAACTCATCATTCATCCTCCTTCTGTAACATTTTTTGAATTGAAAGTCGCAGTTCATCCTGTTCACTATCAGATAAGACTTCTTCTTTTGTATATTCTGGCATGGTTTGTGTGGTCTTGATGCTTTGAGTTTTTGCTTTGGGCTTTACTTCAACTTGTTTTCTTGCATCTTCAAGTGTTGTGACACCATTTCGTTTCCAAGTAGAAGCAATCTTTTCAACATAAGCGCGGTTTAAATTATTGCTGTTAATTTCTAAAACATACTCCACTAAAAAGTTTACAACTTGGTGGTTAAATCCAAAGTTTTCAGTTAAAGATTTCACCAAGTTTTGATCTGATCCCACCACATATTCGTACCCTTGTTTATGTCGAATAAAGCTGACTGGATCTACATCATATGGATTTTCTTTATTGACTTTCATACGACCAAATTCTTTTTCAAGTAAATACACAAATTTCTTTGTATCAAAACGTTTGTTTTCAAAATTAGAACTGTTAATCATAAAACGCTTCATGGTTTCAAAATCAACATCAAATAATGTTCCCACTTCTTCAATCAGTTTTTTGAGTTGTGGTGTTCTAAATTCTATGGGATAGACAATATTTGGAATCCCTTCAAAATATAGTTCAACATCAAATCTATTCTTTAATAGCGGTTCACTTTGTGCCGCTTGCGAAGACAGTGTCATTGGTTTTTGAGCAGGTGCATCTTGTTTAGAGAATGCTGCTTCTAGTTTTTCATCCCAAATCGCAAGGCGGTTTGGATCAAAGCGTTTAGAAATATCTTCACCTTCAATTGTTTTAGTATGTCTTACATAGCGAAGCACATTACGTTTAAAGGCTTCTTGACCACAGACAATGGAATACAAACGCCCAAACATTGCATGTTGTAAAAACATTTGAGGTGAAAGGGGCTCTTTTAAAACGTACGTATCTTTATCTTTACGATAGGTATTGAGTAAGTTCATTTGTTCGAGTTCTTGTCGTTGAATCAAAAGTTCATCACTGGGTGATTTTAAAATTTGAACCAATTCTTTTTCACTCGTTTCCAAAGACAACTTCCCCAACTCATACAGTGTTAAATATAAATTCAAAGCGTTAAAAGAAAAGACCGGTTGATAAAGCAATACCAAACTTTCCAAAGACTGTGGTGAAAGTTCAAATTCAGCTTGAATATTAATGTTGCGACTCATCATAACCCCCCTTTAGTGATTTTGTTTAGTTGTTTGTATAGAAAATCTAAATCTTTATTATTATTAATCACAATATCAGCGTGTTTCTTTTTATAAAGACTGCCATACTGTCTTTTTTCTCTTCCTAAGACATCTTTTTTACTGAAACCCTTATTTTCAAGTCTATGATGACGGTGTTTTCTAAATGCATCAACCACAATAATTTTATCAAAGATATCTTCAAACTTGGCTTCGAAAAGTAAAGGCACCTCCACAAAGATGGTTTCATCTTTATGGCGATCTTTTAATTCCAGTATCTCTTCTTTCACAATTGGAAATACGACTTCTTCAAGTGCAGTGAGTTCTGCCTCATTTTGAAACACAATCGCTGCTAGCGCTTTACGGTTCAGACTTTTATCTTCATGAAGGATGGTGTCCTGATAACGGTCTTTAAGCCACTGATAAACAAGACCATCTACTTCATAGTATTGATGGACCATTTTATCACTGTCAAACACCTTAAAGCCTTTATCTTTAAAGTAATTTGCGACGGATGATTTTCCTGCACCAATGGTGCCTGTAATTGCTACAATCATGGCTTCTCCTTTTGACATGTTTCACAAAACACAGTCCCGCGTCCCCCTACTTTGATTTTAGTCATGGGTCTATCACATACTGTACAGGGTTCGCCTTCACGACCATATGCTTTTAAAGTGACTTGAAAGCGCCCAGTAACGCCAAGCGAGGAAGTGTAGGATCGAATGGTTGTGCCTCCTTCATCAATGGCCTTTTGTAGGACAAGTTTTGTTTCTTCTATAATATTTTTTAAATCTTGATCACTCAGTTTATTGGCTGGTGTTTCTGGATGCAGTTTTGCGCGAAAGAGGATTTCATCTGCATAGATATTTCCAATACCTGTAATGTGAGATTGGTCCAGTAAGACTGATTTAATGGCTCTTTTTCTATTTTTAAAACGTTCTTTTAGAAACGATACACTAAGACCAGGATCAAAGGGTTCATACCCCAAGTTTTTAGTTTTAAAATAAGCATCTAAATCACTGATGATTGCCATTCTGGAAAACTTTCTTGTATCAAGATAGTGTACATGGTGGTTTTGAGTTTTAAATTCAACATGCGTGTGTTTTGTGATCGGTGTTATATCATCATATAAATAGAACTTTCCTTCCATGCGAAGGTGTACTACCCAATAACAATCTTCAAATTCAAAGATCAGATACTTACCCCGTCTTTTCACATCTTTAAAAGTTTTACCACTTAAATGTGCGATTTGAAATTCGCTATTTGTTTCTAGAAGTGGTGCATAATGAATTTGAATCCATTCAATGGTTTCATTTACAAGATTATGTTTTAAAACATTTTTAATTGTTTCTACTTCTGGTAATTCAGGCATTACGATTCCATCCATGTATCCCCTTCAGAAAGGGATACTTTAAGTTTGATTGGCCAATCAACAATGGTTTCCATAATAGAAACAACATCTTTTTCAATCATTTCTTTTTCTTCTGGTACAACATCCAAGACAAGCTCATCATGAACTTGTAAGATCATCTTACTCTTTTTGTCTTCTAAATAAGCGTCTACTTTAACCATGGCCATCTTGATAATATCAGCGGCTGTTCCTTGGATGGGCGCATTCATGGCGGCGCGCTTTCCAAATTCTCTTAAAGCACGATTGTTGTCGTAGATTTCAGGAATATAGCGTCTTCTTCCAAAGTAAGTCTTCACGTAGCCCTCTTTTTCACAAAGTGCAATTTGGTCATCCATATATTTAGAAATTCTTGGATAAACCGCATGATACTTTGTTATATAATCAGATGCAGATGACATTGTAATGTCTAACTGTTGGCTTAAACCATAAGGACTCATTCCATAAATGATCCCAAAGTTAACGGATTTTGCTTCACGTCTTTGTGTTGCATCAACTGATTCCACATTGAAGATTTCTTTTGCGGTTTGTGTATGGATGTCTTCATCATGATTAAAAGCAGCCATCATTTTTTCTTCTTCTGCTAAAAATGATAATACACGAAGTTCAATTTGAGAATAGTCAATACTGATTAAAACGTTCCCCTCACTTGGCACAAAGGCGCTTCTAATTTTTCTTCCTTCTTCGTCCTTCACAGAAATGTTTTGTAGGTTGGGTTCAGAAGAGCTTAAACGACCAGTTTGAGTTGCGTGTTGGTTGAGTCTTGTATGGATTTTACCATCATCTTGAATGTGTTTTTGAAGCCCTACAGCGTAGGTACTGTATAACTTTTGAACCACACGGTATTCAAGAATTAACGGAACGATAGGGTGTTTGTCTTCTAATTTTTCTAAAACATCAACAGCTGTAGAACGTTTTTTTATCATGGGTAATTCTAAAGTATCAAAGAGTACTTCAGAGAGTTGCTTGGGTGAATTTAGGTTAAATTCAACACCCGCAAGTTCATGAATTTTCTTTGTGAGTGTATCAATTTCTTCTTTTTTCTCTTCAGCAATATCATTGAGTTTTTTCTTATCTACAGAAAAACCAGTATGTTCGGCTTTTGCGAGCACTTTAATTAAAGGACGCTCAATTTCTTGATACACATCAAAGACACCATCATTTTTAGCCTTTTTTTGAAGGATACTCCATGTGTCAAAGAGTTTCTTTGCGGCTTTAAGATTTTGACTTTGTTCGTCCAAATCGTGATACCAAAGATTGTATTCATCTTTCACTTTATCGAAAGTATTTAAAGATCCATCCACAATAAATGCCAAAATAGTAATATCATCAAACAGTTTATCTTTAACATCCATTTGATTTTCTAACATAAAACGATACAGTGGTTTGGCTTCTGAGACATAGATTTTAGATTTTTCTAAAAGTTCTGCGAAATCTTGATTTAACACCATTTCTTGTGGTGTTAAATAACTGTATCTAAAGCCATCTGAGACATAAGCCCCTTCAACTTCTTGTGCTTTGTTGAGGGTTAAATTTATGGCACAGTCATTACCTACCCAAGTTTTATCAAACTCTGAAAAGGCAATGGTTTCTTCAGTGGCTTCTGTTTCTACTTCTAGAACTAAAGAGTTCATATCGTATTTTCTATAAAAAGCATTGGCTGTTTCTACATCGATGTTGAGTTTAAAATCTTCAATATCTAGATCCAGTGGCACTTCTGTATGAATCTTTGCCAAGTTATAAGAAAGATACGCTTGATCTTTATAGAATCTTAAGTTCTCACCCATTTTACCCTTAACACCTTCCGCATTGGCGTAAACAGTATCCAAATCACCAAATTGATCAATGAGTTTCTTTGCGGTTTTTTCACCTACTGAAGGCACACCTGGAATATTATCAGATGCATCTCCCATTAAAGCTTTCATATCAACAACTTGTGATGGGGTAATGCCTTGTTCTTCCATCAAGAGTGATTTATCCATTATTACAATATCAGTAAGGCCTTTTTTCATGAGTAAAACATTTACATTATCATCAATGACTTGTAGTAAATCTCGATCACTGGTTAAAACATCAATCTTATCTTCTGGATACATACCTGCAAGTGTTCCAATAATATCATCGGCTTCATACCCTGAAAGTTCATAGCGACCAATGGGCAGTGCATCAATGAGTTCTCTTACAAGCGCAAATTGTGATACAAGTTCTTCATCGACTTCTTTACGGGTTCCTTTATAATCTTCATACATCTTGTGTCTGAATGTTTTATCACCCGTATCAAAAGCTATGAGGACATGTGTGGGTTCAAATATTTCAAGTGCACGATTAAACATGGTTGAAAAACCATAAACTGCATTGGTTGGAACCCCTGAACTGGAGCGCATATAGCCTCGTGACATTGTTCCATAGTAAGCTCTAAATAACATTGAATTTCCATCAATTAATAATATTTTACGCATATAATCTCCTTCTATAAGAAAACCCTCAAACAAAATGCCTAAGGGTTGGGTTATTATTCTTCATCTTCGTGATGATCTTGATCACTGGTTAATGATGAAAGTGTTTCTAAATTACGATACATCAAATCAATATAATTTTCGTTATTGTTGATATCGTCTTCACTTAGGGTGTATAGGTTGTGTAAGTTAATCTGTGTTAAATTAAGTTCTGTTTTAATTTTATTGAATAATTGTACATAATCTTCTGGTAAATTGGGTTCAAACACAATGTATTCAACACTGTCTGAAACAATCCGTTCACGATACACATCTAGCAATGCTTCATCGGGTAAGACTCCATACTTAGAAAGTGAAAGTGGGTAGATATTAATCCCATAACTTTTTTGCCAATTTCCAAATGTTGGGGTTAAGGATACAAAAGAAATGATGTTTTCTTGTGCTCTTAACTTTTGGTAATCTGCATAAAGTCTGACCAAATCAACTTCTAATTTCTCGAAATTACTTTCATAGAAAGATTTTTGGTCTGGAAACTTCTCGACAAGATAGTTCAAAATTGATCGACCCATGGAAGTCATCGCAATGGGATCAATCCACAAAATGGGATCACTGTTATATAAATCAGCCGTATCAAGAAGTGGTGTTTCATAGTAATCACTTTCAAAGGATTGGATAGTACCACTCACATTGATATTTTGGTAACGTTTGAAATCATAAAGTTTTGAATAGTATGATAAATCAACTTTATCGCCTTTCATATCTTTAATTTCAGATTCATACAATTCAAAGTAAGGTTGTGCTTCATTGATATAGAATAAAACATCCGCATTTTTTAGCACTTCTTCATAATCTTTTCTCATGACTGCACGTTGTGCAACCATGCCTTGATCAAGACGTGTCACATTGACACGATCCTTCGCAATGGATTCAACCAAGAATTGAAGCGGATAATTTGTGACCACAATTTCATGTGAACTTTGAACACAGCCTGTTAAGCTGAGTGTCACCACCATTAGAACTATTAATTTAATACTTATTTTTCTCATAAAGACCTCACTGTTTCATTATAACATAATCGCTTATTGATAATGTTGATGTGCATAGCTTCGAACTTGTTTTTCACTGAAATTGTAAACCCATAATGCAAGGGGCAATAAGAGTGATGAAAATAATATAATCCAAATTGAACGATTTGATAAAAACATAAAATAGGATAAATTAATATGTTCAAAGATTTTCAGTAGATAAAATAATAAGGTTTCCTTCATAAAGATCGCCAGGGATACCATCAAGAGTTTTTCCAAATAAGAATCACTGATATGACGGTGCCAAAAACGAACCACAAGAATGGATAGCCCATAAGAAATATAATAAACTGGGTAACTCTTATAATGGAATAAATCCATAATAAAACTTACAGCCAAAACTTTTGTGAGAATCTCAAAGCGTGAGTCTTCACGTGCATAAAGCACAAGTCCAATAAAATGCAGTTGACTCACAAAGAAAAATGGTCTAATGTGTGCCACATTAAAGACAGCTTGAATCACAAAATCAAAAACAAAGAGGATAAAGATGCTGAGCGCATGAATTAAATAACGATATCTCATGGCATCTTCACAACCTTAATGTAATCAAGCGCTTGAAAATCAACACTTGATTTCACAAAGATATCAAGGCCAATCCCTGTTGCGACTGTTTCAATGGTACTCACTTCACCAAGGTATAAACCTTTTGGATAATTGCCACCCAAACCTGATGTCACAATTTTCTGTCCTTTTGCGACTGATTTTTCAGATTTCATCAATTGAATGTTAAAGCCATCTTTTTCAAAATCATAACTGTGCACAATGCCGTTGACTGTTTTCCCATCGGTATGGATGCTGACGGATACTTTTGTGAATTCGCTGTTAGAGGTCATTAAAGCCACGGTGGCACTGTTATTGTCAACCGTAATGATCTTACCCACAAGGCCACTGGATGACATCACCGCATCCCCTTCTTCAACCCCATCACTTGATCCAACATTTACCGTCACAAATTTATTCCATGTGTCAAAAGAACGGGTAATCACGCGTCCTGAAATAAAGGTTAAATCAGTATACACTGTATCCAGTTCATTTAATGCTTTTAAGGATGCAATTTCCGCTTGGTATTCTTTTTCTTTAATTTGCCAAAGGGCTGCATCTTCTAATTGGTCTTTAAGTAAGTCATTGATATCACGTTGTTGCCAAAAACTGGCATAGTCTTGTGTAAACCTGGTTGCAGTTTGCACGGGGTATTCAATTAATGCATAACGAACCATGGAAAAAAAACCATAAACTTTCTTTTCAGTTTTATCATAAATGGTTAAATTTTTTAATATATTTAAACTTAATAAAGAAATTACTAAAACGACGATCATAAAGCTTAAAAATCTTCGCAATGGTTTTCTTTCTCTCATTCATATCACCTTTATCATTATACTAAAAATAAAGGTAAATTAAAAACAATTATCACGAATCTATCAGAAATAGATGGGGCATTTTTTCACGAATCGAAACATATCCCCCTTCAGCCACAATTAAATGGTCTAAAATGAACACACCCATCATTTGCCCTGCTCCCACTAAGACTTCTGTTGTCTTAATATCTGCATGAGATGGACTC